>JAEEUX010000012.1 GCA_016290695.1 Oscillospiraceae bacterium | reverse complement strand
TTCATCGTCCTGCTCAAGAGCATTCAGATAATCCTCGTAGTCGGATTTATAGGAATATTCCCTATTGACAATTCCTCCCTTCTGTGATATTTTATCACCGTTAGAGGTAGTGAACCCTCCGTAACTCGGAAGGCGACTTTGCGGGTTTTCCCGTGATGCGTCCCCGCGGGAGGTAGCTGCCTCTTCATTTTTTATGTTTACAGCATAGATTTGGCTCCGATAATCGTCCTCTATACTCCTCACCGAGAAAATCACCGGTGTTGTGGTATTCCCCACCTTAACAGAAGACACAAAGTAATCCCAAAGCTTAGCCTCAACTTTCTTTCCCTCTTCGCTGTGAACGTTATGTTCGGCACTGAATGCGTATTTTGAGTTTTGTACCAGCTCTTTGAACTTTTCGGCGGCTGTGGCTTTTTCCGCCGTTGGATTAACATGATATTACTTCTTATTTCACCACGACGTTTTCGTCGCCGAGCATTTCCTTTAATTCCCGTATGAGCGCAGGGTGTATCACGCAGCGCGTTGATAACTGCTGCTTCGTGTCAGCAAAATACAAAACGAGCTTTTCGTTTCCGGGGAACATAATCAGAATGAGCTTTATCCTCTCGTAAGAAGCCGTGTCCGTCGAGCTGAGCTTGACGTAGAGCGTCTTTTCCGCGCCTTTATCGGCACTCCTTGCCGGGGCGGCGGATGCCTTTTCCGCAGGGCGGCTTGAATAATTCTTCCTGCCGCGCAGGGAGGCAAGCTCCTCGCTTGTATAGTCTTTTTTGAGATAAGTCATCGCAGAGCATACTATCTGCGGGTTCTTCTCGTCGCGCGCGGAAACGCGGCCCTTTACGAGCACCGGCTCGCCGGAATTGACAGGGGAAGTCAGCTCGTCGAGTGTCCGCTGGAAAACAAGCAGCTCGATAGCGCCCGTCGTGTCTTCTACGGTGACGTAGGCCATGAGCGAGCGGTTCTTGGTGGTTTTCGTCTTGAAGGCCGTGACTATCCCGGCGACGGTGATGAACTGGTCGTCGGAAAATTCGCCCGTTCCGTCGCTTCCGAAGGAATTGAGCACGGCGGCTATCGGCACGGCGTTCAGCGCCTTTGTGACGGCGCGGTATTCGTCCATCGGGTGGCCGGAGAGGTAAAGCCCCGTAACGTCCTTTTCCATCTGCATGAGTTCGCCCTTGTCAAACTCGGGAACATTGGGGTATTCCGTGAGGTCGGCCTTTTCCTCCGTCTCGCCGAAAAGATCCATCTGCCCCTCAAGGTTGCGCCTGCGGTCGCTGGCGATATAATCGAGTATTTTATCGGAAACCTCAAGCATCTGGCGCCTGTTTTTGCCGAAGCTGTCGAAGGCTCCAGCCTTTATGAGACATTCAAGGGCGCGCTTGTTGAGGTCAACTCCGCCTGTTCTGCGGCAGAAATCCTCCAGCGAGGTGAAGCGTCCTCCCGCGCGGCGCTCGGCTATAACGCCCTTGATGAAGGCTCTGCCTATATTCTTCACGGCGGCGAGGCCGAAGCGGATATTGGAGCCCGAAACGGCAAAGCCGTCCTCGGATTCGTTGATATCCGGCGGCAGGAGCTGTATGCCGTTGTCGCGGCAGTCGGCGATGTATTCCGCGATTTTTTCCGTCTTGTCAAGAACGGAGGTTATGAGCGCGGCCATGTACTGGCATGGGTAGTAGCATTTAAGGTACGCCGTCTGGTAGGCAACGATGGCGTAGGAAACGGCGTGGGCCTTGTTGAAGGCGTAGTTGGCGAAATCAAGAATTTCGTCGTAAATCGCGGCGGCGGTCTCCTCGGGTATACCGTTAGCCAGCGCCCCGGCTATGCCGCGGCTTTCGTCGCCGTAGATGAAGGTCTGGCGCTCCTTGACTATCTCCGCCTGCTTTTTCTTGGACATGGCGCGGCGTATCATATCCGCCTGCCCGAGCGAAAAGCCCGCGAGCCGCCGGAAAATCTCGATGACCTGCTCCTGATAGACTATGCAGCCGTAAGTGACGCTGAGGATGCTTTCAAGCATCGGGTGGCGGTATTTTATCTTCTCCGGGTGGTGCTTGCATTCGACGAAACGGGGAATGGAGTCCATCGGGCCGGGGCGGTAAAGCGCGATGATAGCGGTTATATCCTCGATGTTTTTCGGCTTGAGGCTTATGCAAACGCCGGTCATGCCGCTGCTTTCCATCTGGAATACGCCCGTGGTCCTGCCCTCGGTGAGCATATCGAAAACCTTTTTATCGTCGTCCGGGATGGCGTTGAGGTCAAATTCGGGAACGGTTTTGCGGATAAGCTCCACGGCGTCGTGAATTACCGTGAGGTTTCGCAGGCCGAGAAAGTCCATTTTGAGAAGGCCAAGCTCTTCAAGCTGCGTCATCGAATACTGCGTAACGGTAAGCTCGTCGTTGCGCGAGAGGGGGACGTATTCGTAGACCGGCTTTTTCGTGATAACCACGCCCGCCGCGTGGGTGGAGGCGTTTCGCGGCATGCCTTCGAGCGCCATAGCGGTGTCGAAAAGCTTTTTCATCGTGTCGTCGCGCTCATACAGCTCGCGCAGGGGCTTTGAAACGCTCAGTGCCTTTTCAAGCGTGATGTTCAGCGCCTCGGGAACGAGCTTTGCCGCCGCGTCCGCCTCGCTGTAGCTTATGCCCTGCGCGCGGGCAACGTCGCGAATAGCGTTGCGCGCCGCCATGGTTCCGAAGGTGACTATCTGCGCGACATGGTCGGAGCCGTATTTACGGTTTACATAATCTATAACCTCGCCGCGGCGGTTCACGCAGAAATCTATGTCGATATCCGGCATGCTCACGCGCTCCGGGTTAAGGAAACGCTCAAAATAGAGGCTGTATTTTATGGGGTCGACATCCGTGATGTCGAGACAGTAGGAGACTATGCTGCCCGCCGCCGAGCCGCGACCGGGGCCGACGGGTATGCCGTTTGTTTTGGCAAAATGGATGAAGTCGCGGACTATGAGGAAATACTCGTTGAAGCCCATCTTGTTTATCATGTCAAGCTCATATTCAAGCTGGCCGCGCAGCTCGGCGCTGCGCTCGCCGTATCGCCGCTCAAGCCCCTCCTGGCAAAGCTGATGGAGATAGCTGCGGCTGTCGGCGGCGTCTTCCGGAAGCTTGAATTCCGGCAGGTGATAGGTTCCGAACTGAAAATCGAAATTGCATTCGTCGGCAATCTTCTGCGTGTTGTCGGCAGCTTCGGCGTAATTGGGGAAGAGCGAGCGCATTTCCTCCTCGCTCTTTATGTAAAATTCGTTCGTTTCAAAACGCATACGGTCCGCGTCGTCAACGGTTTTCTGCGTCTGGATGCAGAGCAGAACGTCCTGCGCGTAGGCGTCCTCGCGGGAAATATAGTGCGCGTCGTTGGTTACGACGAGGGGGATGCCCGTCTCGCGGTGGAGGCGGAGAAGACCGGTGTTCACCTCGCGCTGGTCGGCGATGCCGTGGTCCTGAAGCTCAAGATAATAGTTGCCCTCTCCGAAGAGCGCCTGCATTTCAAGCGCCTCGGCCTTGGCCTTATCGTATTCGCCGCGCAGAATGAGCCTCGGCAGCTCCCCGGCGAGGCAGGCGGAGAGGGCGATAAGCCCGTCGCAATGCTCGCGCAGGAGCGCCTTGTCTATCCTCGGCTTGTTGTAAAAGCCCTCCGTGAAGGCAACGCTTTCAAGGTAGCAGAGGTTATGGTAGCCCGTTTCGTTTTTGCAAAGAAGAACGAGGTGGAAGCTTTCGTTGTCTATCCCGTGCTCCTTGTCATGGAGAGACCGGGGTGCGACATAGACCTCGCAGCCGATGACGGGCTTTATGCCCTGCTTTATAGCTTCCTTATAGAAGCTGACCGCGCCGTACATAACGCCGTGATCGGTGATGGCGCAGGCAGTCTGCCCCAGCTCCTTGACGCGGCTGAGCAGGCGGTCTATGCGGCACGCACCGTCAAGGAGGCTGTATTCCGTATGAACGTGAAGATGTGCAAAAGCCATGTCTTAGCTCCCAAAATTATTTTTCGGCAAGCCGAAAGCTCAGCCTGCCGAAAATGATTATAGCATACAGAAGCGTAAAATTACAACCGCGTTTTCAGCCGGAGGCGCTGCGGCAGCTTTCCGCGGCAGAGAACTCCATTTTCCCGCCCGAGACGGAAACGGTTATCCTGTCGCCGCGCTTCACTTCGCCTGAAAGCAGCATCTCAGAAAGCCTGTCCTCTATGAGTTCCTTTATCCTGCGGCTTATTTCGCGCGCACCGTAATCGCTTTGAAGAGCTGAGGTAATATGACGGGCAACGCAGGGGAGAGGCAGAAAGCTTATTCCGAGTTCTGCCAGCCTTTTGCTTAGCCCGTTCAGCTCCTTTTCGGCAATCAGCAGCAGCTCCGAGGGACCGAGCCTATGGAAAACTATCGTATTGTCAAGCCTTGCCAGCAACTCGGGGCTGAAACGGCGGCGAAGCTGCGCGATGGCATCGCGGCGGATGCTCTCGTCCCGCTCTTCCGAGGCGGCGAAGCCAAGCCTTCGGTGCAACTCCGAGCCTAACTCCCCGCCGATGTTGGAGGTCAGTATGATCAGACAGTTTTTAAAGCTGACCTCTCGTCCGAGCGCGTCTGTCAAGGCGCCGCGGTCAAGAATTTGCAGCAGGAGATTGGTCACGTCCGGGTGTGCCTTTTCAATTTCGTCGAATAGGACGACGCAGTAAGGTTTTTTCCTGACGGCCTCGGTAAGCCGCCCGCCCTCGCCGTAACCGGCGTAACCCGGCGGCGCGCCGATGAGCGAGGATACAGATAACTTTTCCATGTATTCGGACATGTCGAACCGGACGAGCGCTTCCTTGCCTCCGAAAACCGTTTCCGCGACGGCACGGGCAAGCTCGGTCTTGCCAGTTCCCGTCGGCCCGAGAAACAGAATTGACGCTGTGGGGCGTTCAGCGCCGTTTATCGCGCTTTTGCCGCGCCGTATCGCTGCCGCCGCGGATCTTACGGCTTCGTCCTGCCCGATTATCCTCTTTTTCAGGCGCGCTTCAAGCGTCATGAGCTGCTTTGCCTCCGCTTCGGAAAGCTCGGTGATTGGAACGCCCGTCCAGAGCGATACGGCTCGGGCGACGTTCTCGCGCAGGACGCAGGCTTCGCCGGAGGGGGAGAGCACTGCGGAAACGCAGGCTTCATCCAGAAGGTCTATCGCCTTGTCCGGCTGCCTGCGGTCATTTATATAACGTTCGGAGAGCTCTGCGGCGGCAGAGATCGCGTCGTCCGAAATGCTTACGGCGTGAAAAAGCTCAAATTTCGGGCGCAGGCCGCGCAGTATCGTCATCGTGTCCTCGCCGCTTGGTTCGTTCACCGTAAGCCTTTGAAAACGGCGCTCCAGCGCGCCGTCTTTTTCGATGTATTTACGGTATTCGGCAAAGGTCGTTGCGCCTATGAGACGTATTTCGCCGCGCCCGAGAGCGGGCTTGAGTATGCTCGCTGCGTCTATTGAGCCCTCGGATGCACCCGCCCCGGCGAGACAGTGTATCTCGTCGATGAAAAGAATGATGTTGCCCGCTGCCTTCACTTCGTCGAGACAGGTTTTTACACGTTCCTCAAAATCGCCGCGAAAACGCGTTCCCGCGAGCATCGCAGCCAAATCAAGCGATATGAGTCTCTTCCCGTAGAGCCGCGCGGGAACCGAGCCGGAGGCAAGCCGCTGGGCAAGCAGCTCGCATACAGCCGTTTTTCCCACGCCCGGCTCGCCGACGAGGACAGGGTTATTCTTTGTCCTGCGGCAGAGTATCTCGATAAGCCGATTAAGCTCCGCCTCGCGGCAGAATACCTGGTCGTATTTTCCCGCCTCCGCCGCCTTGCACATGTCAAATCCGAAGCGTTCAAGTGTTTTCAGCTCAGGTTTCTTGCCGGAGGCTTTGGAAGCGGAGGGCTGAAAGGGCTGCGCCTTGCCGAGGGCTTCCTCCGTAAGCCGGGAAAAAAGCTCATCGGCGTTTGACCCGGCGAGAACGATAATCTGGCGGCCCCTGCAATCGGGAACGCGGAGTATTGCCGCCAAAAGGTGCTCCGTGCCGATAAACGCGCGGCGGAGCCTTGCCGCGTCCGAGGCGGCGAGGGTTATCACCTTTTCAAGCGGCGCGGAGAGCTTAGAGCCCGCCGTTTCGTGCGCTTCGAAATAACTGAACCTCTTGCAGACTCCGAGCAGCGTTTCGTAGCTCAGCTTGTGTTCGGCTAAAAAACGCCCTGCCGAGCTTTCGCTTTCAAGTGCGAGCGCGAGCAGCAGATGGTCGGTCCCGACGGTTTTGCTTCCGAGGGCGAGGGCGGTGCGCCGCGCCTGTGAAAAGGCAAGCTCGGCGCGCTCAGTGAATTTATCGGCATATTTCATAGTAGTAACTCCTTCGGCTCTCCTGTGAAATCAAAGCGCCGGAAAGGCGGAGAGGGGAGCCTTTTACAAAGAAATACTGTACTTGCGGAAAAATAGTGATTGCTTTTTTATAAAAACATGGTAAAATCTAAGTATACGCTATAATATATAAGCGGCTAGATAATAGTAATTGTGGTAGGAGGTGTTCAGAAATGGCATATAAAATTACTGATGATTGCGTATCTTGCGGCACCTGCAAGGACGGCTGCCCCGTAGAGGCTATCGTCGAGAAGGACGGCAAGTTCGTCATCAACGCTGATGATTGCGTAGATTGCGGCACCTGCAAGGAAAATTGCCCTTCCGATGCTATCGTTGAAGCGTAATTATTATGTCTGAGGGCTGAGGGTTCGGAGGCGAAAGTTTCCGAACCCTCATTTTTGCGAGGGCTTATGGACTTCATAGATGAATTATGGCCCGGCGGGCCTAAATATAAACAGACGGACGGCGTTTTTAAGCTCGGCTCCGATTCCGTGCTGCTCGCGTCGTTTGTTTCCGCAGGAAGGTTTAAAACCGCGTGTGACCTTGGCTGCGGCGGGGGAGTGCTGCCCGTTATCCTGCATGAACGCAATGGCGCGCTCAAAATCGACGGCGTGGAGCTGGACGCGAAGGCTGCCGAGCTGTGCCGCTATAACGCGGAGCTTAACGGTCTCGGAGAGAGTTTTCGGCTGATTGAGGGCGACATAAGGGAATACCGTTCGCTCCTTGTCGCCGGAGCCTACGATCTCTGCGTTTCAAACCCGCCGTATTTCCAGCAGGGCAGCGGGTACGAATCGGAGTCGCTTGCCCACGCACGCGGAGAAGTCTTCTGCAAGCTTGAAGAGCTTTGCTCGGCGGCGGCGTATATTACGCGCTGGGGCGGCTGCTTCGACCTCGTGTACCGTCCGGAACGCCTGAGCGAGCTTTTCTGCGCACTCTCATCGCACGCCCTTGAGCCGAAGCGTCTCAGGCTTGTGCAGCACTCTGCGGCATCCGCTCCGAATCTTGTCCTCGTGGAGGCCAAGCGCGGCGCAAAGGCGGGGCTTCAAATTGAGCCGCCGCTTATTATGACGAACGCCTCGGGTGAGGATTCCGCGGAAATAAAAAGTATTTACAGAAGAGGAGAATAAACCATGCCGGGCGAGCTTTACGTCGTCGGGACGCCTATCGGCAACCTTGGGGATATTTCGCCCCGGTGCGCCGAAACTCTTGAAAACGCGGATTTCATCGCCGCGGAGGATACACGCGTCTCTCTCAAGCTTCTGAACCACCTCGGAATAAAAAAGAGCCTTGTGAGCTACTACGAACATAATAAATCCGAAAGCGGGCCGAAAATCGTCGAAAGAATACTGCTCGGCGAAAACTGTGCGCTTGTTACAGACGCGGGCATGCCCGCCGTCAGCGACCCCGGCGAAGAGCTTGTCGATTTGTGCGTAAAAGAGGGTATAAGGGTAGTTTGCGTCCCCGGACCCTGCGCGGCGGTGAGTGCGCTGGCTGTTTCCGGGCTTCCGAGCGGGAGATTTTGCTTTGAGGGTTTTTTGCCTGCGGAGAAAAAGGAACGTGCTGAGCACCTTGAGCTTGTAAAAAGCGAAACGCGGACGATGATATTTTATGAAGCGCCGCATAAGCTCCGCGCGACGCTTTCCGCCATGCTCAAAGCTTTTGGCGACAGGGAGCTTTCCATATCCCGCGAGATAACGAAGCTCCATGAGGAAACCGTACGCACGACGCTTTCCGCTGCCTGCTCCTACTATGCAGAAAACGAGCCTAAGGGTGAGTTTGTGCTCATAATTCGCGGCGCGGAGGAGCGCGAAACGCAGATAACGCTTGAAGAAGCGCTCCGGCTTGTCGAGGAAATGCGCTCGGATGGCGCCTCGCTAAAGGACGCGGTGAAAAGTGTCGCCCGCGACCATGGCCTTTCACGCAACGAACTTTATGAGCTCGCGGTAAAATCCTGAAAAGGAGTAAGAAATGAAGAAGCTTCTTTTGATAATCAACCCCGCCTCGGGTACAAAACAGGCTAAAAAATACCTTTCCGAGATGGTCTCCTGCTTTTATGAGCACGGATATGTTACTACGGTCATGGTCACGCAAAAGTGCGGCGACGGGACGGTTTTCGCGGAGGAATACGCCTCCGGACATGATATGGTCGTCTGCTCCGGCGGCGACGGGACCTTTAATGAGGTCGTTGCCGGGCTCATTAAGAGCGGGGAGAAGATACCGATGGGCTACATACCCTCCGGCAGCACGAATGATTTTGCCACGAGCCTGCATATCACGGGCGGCATACTGAAAACCGCGAGAGACGTTATGAAGGGTAAGCCGCGCTTCCTCGATATAGGCTCCTTCAACGGGCGGTATTTCTCTTACGTCGCATCCTTCGGCGCGTTTACAAAGGCTTCGTATTCTACCTCTCAGACGATAAAAAACGCGCTCGGGCATCTTGCGTATATCCTCGAGGGCGTGAAGGATATCCCGCAGATAAAGCCTAAGCACGTTAAAGTGGACCTTGGCGACAGAATTATCGAAAACGACTATATTTTCGGCGCAATCAGCAACTCCACCTCCCTCGGCGGCGTGCTGACGCTCGATAAGAACACCGTCGATATGAATGACGCCATGTTTGAAATGATGTTCATAAAATCCCCGGCGAACATCAATGAACTGAATGAAATAATCCACGCAATAACCTGGAAGGAGTATGATAAATGCTCCGTGATAGATTTTGCCCGCGCCGGAAGCGCGAAGCTCTATACGAGCAGCGCGATGGACTGGTCGCTCGACGGCGAGTTTGAACCAGGCAGCGCCGAGATAGAGATACTGAACCTGCACAGCGCGATAAGCCTTATAGTGAACGAAAAATAAAGGGATAGCCGTTAAATTAATCGGCTTTTCCTGCGTCCATATCCTCACAAAGCCTTTCGCCATTTTCTGATAAGCAGGAGGTTGTCTTCTTGACATGGATATGGTAATATGTGTTTGTAGACGTAAATTATTACATAGTACAAAGATTGAGTTTTGCATTTTGAAATATATGCAACTCTTGTTCTGACATAGTTGTAACAGATATCTGCGCCACAACAAATAGATCTCTGTGCCTTTTTCCGTTGCGCCGTTTTAACCTTCAGAGCAATATGTGTTACTTTCTTTGCACAAAAAGCTAAGGAGAATTTAGTAATGAAAAAGTCGAAAGCCAATAAACCATTATTCAAGAAGTGGTGGTTTTGGACAATTATTATCGTTATAGTTGCTTCAATTATACCCGGCGGAGTAAAAGACAAAGATAAAACAAACGATAAAACTGTTCTTGAACACAACACTATAGTAGAATCAACTTTGCAAAGCGCAGAAGAAATGACGCCAGAAATGACAACACATACTCCGGTAATTCAGCCAATAGAACATGAAGACGTTGACCCTGCGCCTGACCCTACGCCTGAGCCGACCCCTGACCCTACGCCTGACCCTACGCCCAAACCGACTCCTGAACCGACTCCTGAGCGGACAAATGTTACAGTTCCCGTTCATGGAGAAGAAAGAAACATTTCTTTACCTTCTGGGACGAATGTTTGGATTTCGGCTACTGGTAGCAAATTTCACTCTAAGAATGATTGTGGGAATATGAATCCAAATAAAGCACAGATGATTACAGTTGATGAAGCACAAAGACGCAACTATGATGCTTGCGGGAAATGCTACTAAATAGGAGGGAAAACATATGGCAAAGCAAAAAAAGTCGGTAATCCCGGGGCTGAGTTTTAGTTGGAAACGTGCGGTTGGTGTTTCAAGCGCAAAACGTAAAATAGCTAGAGCGACAGGAATTCCTACTACAAAGCAGGGGCGACGGGCAAAACTTGGCCGTATATTTGGCATTAGATAGCGTAAAATATGAGACAAAAACTGTTTGAAATCATCGAAAAATCAGAGGGAAACAAAGCTAGCACTGTTTATGACTATGTCATGATGGCCGTAATAGTTGTCAGCCTTTTTCCTCTTGGGTTTAAGGAAACAACAAAAGCCCTTGCTGTGATGGATTATACAACTGTATCTGTCTTTGTTATAGATTATCTTTTGCGAATAGCTACAGCAGACATGAAACTGAAAAAAGGTGTCGCTTCTTTTTTCATGTACCCATTTACGCCGATGGCTTTGATTGATTTGCTCTGCATTCTCCCAACATTTACCGCGCTTTCGAGTGGTCTTCGCCTTTTGAAAATAGTACGCCTAATGCGTGCTTTTCGCGTTTTCCGCGCTGCAAAGATGCTTCGATACTCAAAGAGTATAATTATTGTTTTAGATGTTATTCGAGAGCAAAGCAAAGCATTGTTGGCTGTTGGGACTTTGGCGATATCGTATGTGCTTATTTCTGCATTGGTCATTTTCAATGTTGAGCCGGATAGTTTTAATTCATTCTTTGATGCGGTTTATTGGGCTACTGTTAGCTTAACTACAGTTGGCTATGGCGATATTTATCCGGTGAGTACGGCGGGCCGTGTTATAACAATGCTATCATCAGTATTTGGTATAGCTGTTGTTGCGTTACCCTCCGGTATCATTACTGCTGGATATCTGGAACGAATATCAAGAGAACAAAGCAAAGACAAAAATGAATAGTGATTGTAAATATCTATAATCCAGTGTTGTTACTTCAAAATAATCCCCCGGACTATCTTCTGCAACGAAGAGTCCGGGGGATAAAATTAATGCTTTGATTTCTGATTATTGAACTATATTAATCTATCGGTGTTCCGTCGGAATTAAACAGCGGGAGCTTTTCGAGGTAAATGATGTCCTTGCGCTTCTGCGCGTCGCCCTCGGCCAAAATTGCCGCGCGGCCTGCGATATTGCCGCCGGCCTTCTTGACGAGCTTTTCAAGCGCAAAAATGCTCTCACCGGTGGAGATAACGTCGTCCACGAGGAGGATCCTCTTGCCCTTCATGAGCTCGGCCTCGGCAGTGTCGATATAAAGCATCTGATCCTTCGCCGTCGTTATGGAGCGAACGTCTACCTGGAATACGCCCGTCATATAGAGCTTCGGCGTTTTGCGCGCGACGAAATACGTCCTGTCGCCGTTCTGGCGGGCGATCTCATGCGCGAGCGGGATGCCCTTAGCCTCTGCGGTGATGATATAATCATACTCGGGAATGAGCTTGATGAGCTCGCGAGCCGCCGCTGAGGAAAGCTCCGCGTCGCCGAGGATGACGAAAGCGCCGATGGAAAGAGAATCGTTTATCGGGCAGATGGGAAGGTCGCGTTCCAGACCCGCAATTTTGATTTTATAAGTCATTATAAGCACCCCGTTCTAAGAGCTGATTTTTCGACAAGGGTTATTATACGCTTTTTGCGGGAAAAATCAAGGCGGGAAAACGCAAAAACTGTCTTGCGGCGTCCTCAGCCGTTCAGATAGAGCGTTGCGGCGTTGAGATAGAAGGCAAACAGGCTCCAGAGCATATACGGCAGCAGCATAAGCCCTGCGCTTTTGTCGATGCGAAGAAACTTCATCATTGTGCGGATAATAAGGATTATGAGCACTCCAAGCTCGATGAGCGCGACGAGCCTTGCCTCGAATTTGAAGAATATTATCGGCCAGAGGAAAGCGAGAAAAAGCTGTATGCAATATAGCGCGAGCGCGCGGTCAGAGCCCGGCTGAGCGCTGCGGTAGACTCTTGCGGCGGCGACGCCCATCATGATATACAGTATCGTCCATACGATGGGAAATAGCCATTCCGGCGGCGAAAGCGGCGGCTGCCGCAGATGGGAGAATCTATCGAAGCTTCCGTTTGTGATAACGGAGCTGATGGCGCCCACGGCGACGGCGGAGGCGGGGAAGAGAATATACGGGAGAATACCTTTTTTCAAAAAAATCACGTCCTTTATAATATCCGTTACAAAATGTAAATATTACTATTGTGCAAACGCAGTTTTTGGGTTAAAATCAGAAACGGAACGACAGAACACGCGGATCGGCAGCGATGCCGCGCAAACACAAAGGAAGAAAACCAATGCAGACAAAATGCCCCATATCCACCGCCCTTTCAAAGGACGGCGGCTTCAGAATGATATTTTTAAACTCAACGGCGGCAGTCGAGGAGCTGCGAAGCATACATAAGCTTTCCCGGACGATGACAGCCGCTCTCGGCAGGAGCGCGACGGCCTGCGCCATCATGGGCAAAATGCTCAAGGAGGAGGGCGGCAGCGTTACGCTGAGAATAGACGGCGGCGGCCCGGCGGGAAAAATAGTATGCGTGGCAGACTCGGGCGGCAACGTCCGCGCCTGCTGTGATAACCCCTCCGTTGAGCTTCCCGCAAACGCTCTCGGTAAGCTTGACGTCGGCGGCGCGGTGGGGAAGGAGGGCTCCGTCTACGTCGTTAAGGATCTTGGCTTCGGCGAGCCCTATGTCGGCTTCTGCAAGCTCGTGAGCGGCGAAATAGCGGAGGATATCACCGAGTATTTCACCGTTAGCGAACAGACTCCCACTGTTTGCTCCCTCGGAGTGAGAGTGGGGCAGGATGGCGAAGTACGCGGCGCGGGCGGCTTCATTTTGCAGCTTATGCCGGGCGCGAACGATTTTATAACCCCGATTATTCAGGCGAATATCGACGATATGCCCTCGCTTTCGCAGCTTATCGCGGATGGTAAGGATGCAGACGATATCTTCAAATACGTCTACGGAGAGGTCGAGTATTCCGTTTTGGAACGCGCGGAGATAGAGTATAAGTGCTCCTGCTCCAAGGAAAAATACGCAAAGGCACTGCTGAGCCTCGGCTCGCAGGAGCTGAAGGAAATGCGGGATGACGGCGCTCCTGCTGAAATAGTATGCCAGTTCTGCAACAAAAAATACATTTTCAGCACGCAGGAGCTTGACGGGCTTTATAATCAGGCGCTTGAGAAGGCAAAACGCCTGAACGCAGAGGAAAACGCAGATGAAGAATAAGAAAAAACGCTTTGTGGCCATGCTCATCGTCGCGGCTGTCGCCGCCGTGGGGGCGCACGCATACGCAGCTTCCGGCGGCGCGAACGACCCGCTCGTTTCGCTGAGCTACCTTATCGGCGAGTTCAAGCAGTCCGTCCTTAAAATCGCGGCGGATAAGGACGAAGAGAAAATAGGCGGGCTCATAAACTCCTATGAAAGCCGCCTCGATACCGCCGCTGCCGGGATACCGGATATTACATACAGCTTTGCGGCTGGATTCTCCGAAATATCGGCGGAGGACGGCGGCTTCGTCTATCTCGACAGTCTCTCTTGCTTCATGCCGGTTTCCGGCGCGGCTGTAATAACGGCGGACAAGGGCGAGGTCATCAATATTTCTACGGGCGAGGTCGTTTCCTCCGGAACGCAGCTCAAGCCCTACAACAAATATTTCGCCGCAGAGAATACGTCCGCCACGATCCGCTCCTATTCCGCTCCGCTTAGCGGTATGGTGGAGGGCAGCTACAGCGTCGGCGCGGCGCAGCCCTTTACTGCGGAGGATATGTTCCCCGACATTGCCTCCCACTGGGGCAGAGACTACATTCTGGAGCTCTATGAGAGGGGAACGGTGAACGGCGTCGGGACGCACGTTTTCCAGCCGGACGGGAAGATGACGCGAGCCATGATAGTCACCATTCTCGGCAGAATATCCAACGAACAGAACCTCGTATACGCCGAAAGCGGCTTTGACGACGTGGACATAAATTCATGGTACGGCCCCTACGTCGCATGGGCAAGAGACCGGGGGATAGTCGACGGTTACGGCGACGGAAGCTTCAAGCCGGATTTGAATGTCACACGCGAGCAGCTTGCACTTATCATCAACCGTTTTGCCATTTACCTCCGCTGCAATTTCGCTGAGGAGGAGAAGGAGAGCTTTGCGGACCGCGAAAAGATTGACGCGTGGGCTCTTGAAGCTGTTGAGTATATGCAGCGGACGGGGCTGCTTTCCGGCAAAAACGGCAACGTGTTCGATCCGCTCGGAACGGCTACACGCGCTGAGGTTTGCACGGTTATGAGCCGCTTTATCAATAAATCCGGAGTTTTGTGACTCTTTTTAGGGCTACTCTATGAAATTTGAATAATTCGGATTTTAGAATTGCAAATTGAAAGAACTTGTGGTACAATTAATTGCTGTCTGAGATTGTCTTGGAATGCTCGGCGGATATAGTTTTCGGAGACCATGAAAATCGTCTAATCTTGTGCCGGTTTTCGGGCGAATATTTATATAAAAAACAAAAAATATTTCCTTGACTTGCCCGTTTTCGATTATTCTATTGACAATTTTCTCTAAAATAAGTACAATTTATTATAAAGCAATGTGAACACGTTCAAAAACTTGGTAACTTTAAATAAATGAATGAGAGGAGACACTTACCCCATGGAATTCAAAAGTGATATCGAGATAGCGCAGGCCGCTACGCCCCGCCATATCAAAGACATCGCCGCAAAGCTGAACCTTACCGAGGATCAGATTGAGTATTACGGCAAATACAAAGCTAAGGTTGATTACAGCATTCTCAAGCAGCCCAAGAAGGGCGACAAGGCTAAGCTCGTTCTTGTTACCGCTATCAACCCCACTCCCGCAGGCGAAGGTAAGACCACCACTACTGTCGGCGTAGGCGACGCTCTTGCAAAGCTCGGCAAGAATGTTGTTATTGCCCTCCGCGAGCCCTCCCTCGGCCCCGTATTCGGCGTTAAGGGCGGCGCGGCAGGCGGCGGATACGCCCAGGTTATCCCCATGGAGGACATTAACCTCCACTTCACCGGCGACTTCCATGCGATAGGCGCTGCCAACAACCTCCTTGCCGCTATGATAGACAACCATATCTATCAGGGCAACGAGCTCAACATAGACCCCAGAAGAGTTATCTGGAGACGCTGCGTCGATATGAACGACCGTCAGCTCAGAAACGTAGTAGACGGTCTCGGCGGCAAGGCTCAGGGCTATGTCCGTGAGGATGGCTTCGATATCACCGTTGCTTCCGAAGTTATGGCTACTCTGTGCCTGGCAAGCGACCTTCAGGACCTCAAGGAGCGCTTCTCCAAGATCCTTGTTGCTTATACCCGCGACGGCAAGCCCGTTACCGCAGGCCAGCTCAAGGCTCAGGGCGCTATGACTGCCCTCCTCAAGGACGCTCTCAAGCCCAACCTCGTTCAGACTCTTGAAGGTACTCCCGCTTTCATCCACGGCGGCCCCTTCGCCAATATAGCTCATGGCTGCAACTCCGTCATGGCTACCAAGATGGCTATGCACCTCGGCGACTATGTCGTTACCGAAGCGGGCTTCGGTGCTGACCTCGGCGCTGAGAAGTTTATCGACATCAAGTGCCGTCTCGCCGGCCTTAAGCCCGACGCTGTCATCATCGTCGCGACCATCAAGGCTCTCAAGTACAACGGCGGCGTGCCGAAGGCAGAAGTCGGCAAGGAGAATCTCGAGGCTCTTGAAAAGGGTCTTCCCAACCTCCTCAAGCACGTTGAGAACATCACCAAGGTATTCCATCTTCCCGCTGTCGTCGCGCTCAACAGATTCGTCAACGATACCGACGCTGAGATCGAGCTTGTCACCCGCAAGTGCAAGGAGCTCGGCGTTAACGTAAAGATGTCCGAAGTCTGGGGCAAGGGCGGCGAAGGCGGCATAGAGCTCGCCGAAGAGGTCGTTCGCCTCTGCGAGCAGAAGAATGACGACTTCCAGTTCTGCTATGACCTCGATATGCCCCTCAAGGAGAAGATCGAGACCATCGCCAAGAGAATTTACGGTGCTGACGGCGTTGACTTTGCCGCTGCTGCCGCCAACGAGCTCGCAAACCTCGAGAACCTCGGCTACGGCAAGCTTCCCATCTGCATGGCCAAGACCCAGTATTCTCTCACCGATAACGAGAAGCTCCTCGGCCGTCCCACCGGCTTCCGTATCACGATCCGCCAGGTAACGCTCAGCGCCGCCGCAGGATTCGTTGTTGCCATCACCGGCGCCATCATGAAGATGCCCGGCCTCCCGAAGGTTCCCTCCGCCGAGAAGATCGATATCGACAACGACGGAAAGATTGTCGGCCTCTTCTAATATAGTATGAGTTAAGTCCGTTTAGTGCGGATGTATGTATAAGTGCCGGCGGGCTATATATGTTCGCCGGCATTTATTTGAATAGAAAGGATATAATCTTATGTCAATAGCAGAGTGGAGCTGCGGCAAATTCCTTGACGAAACCTTTTCCAAGGCGCCCGCGCCCGGCGGCGGCGGAGTCGCCGCTATGGTAGGCGGCCTCGGAACGGCCCTCGCCGGCATGGTATGCAACCTTACCGCCGGAAAGAAGAAATATGCCGCTTATGAAGCCGATATAGCAAGGATTACCGATGAAGCTCGCAAGATGATGGATGAGCTCACCGCCCTCATAGACAAGGATGCGGAGAACTTTGTCCCTCTCTCCAAGGTTTACGGCCTCCCCGCCAATACCGATGAGGAAAAGAAGATAAAGCAGGAGAAAATGCAGGCTGCGCTTCTTGTCGCTATCTCTGCTCCTATCGAGATAATGAAGATAGCCTATAAGGCGATAAAGCTCCATGAGGAGCTTGTCGAAAAGGGCTCCACCCTCGCCGTTTCTGACGTTGGCTGCGGCGTTATCTGCCTCAAGGCCGCTATGGAGTGCGGCTGGCTTAACGTAAAGATTAATCTCAAGAGCATTACGGACGCTGCCTACGTTGAAAAGACGAGAGCTGAGCTTTCCGCCATGCTTGCCGACGGCGAAAAGCTTTGTGACGACATCTATAACAGAGTCGCCGCGAAGCTTGACTAATAACATAAATTAATTTTGATACAGTAAGGAGAAATCGTACAATGAGCGCAAAGGTACTGGATTGTAAATTAGTTGCACAGTCCATCAAGGAAGAGTGCAAAGCTGCTGCCGAGGCTCTCAAGGCCAAGGGAATCACCCCCAAGCTGGGTATAGTCCGCGTAGGCGAGAAGGGCCCCGACCTTTCCTATGAAAAGGGCGCTACCGCCACCATGAACGAGGCTGGCATTGAGGTAGAAGTTTTTGCGATGCCCGCAGACGTTTCTCAGGACGAGTACATCAAGAAGTTCCGCGAGATCAACGCCGATCCCTCCATCCATGGCATCCTTGCCTTCCGCCCTCTCGATAACATCGATGAGAACGTAGCCATCGGCGAGAACCTCAACCCCCTCAAGGATGTTGACGCCAGCACCTCTGCCAACATGGGCAAGCTCGTCATTAACGACGCTACCGGCATGTATCCCTGCACCGCGCAGGCCATCGTCGCCGTTATCGACTATTATGCCGACGAGATCAAGGCTCACGTTCGCAAGAACTACGCTCCTCTGCCGCTTGCTAAGCCCGGCCAGGAGGACGACGTTGCCTGCGGCCTCGATGTCTGCATCATCAATAACTCCAACGTTATCGGCAAGCCCGTATCCATGATGCTCACGAACCGCTTCGCCACCGTTTCCATCGTTCACCACCTTACCCACGGCGAAATCAAGAACGATTACACCACTCAGGCTGATGTTGTTATCGCTGCGACTCCGTTCCGCAATTCCGTTACCGCCGACATGATTAAGGAAGGCGCCATCGTTATCGACGCTGCCGTTGTCCGCGAGAAGGTATTTGACGCTGACGGAAACCCCGTTATCAACGAGAAGACCGGCAAGCAGAAGGTTGCTACCTACGGCTGCTGTGAGGACGCCGTTGAGGAGAAGGCTGCTATGAAGACCCCTGTTCCCGGCGTAGGCGCCATCACCTCCGCTATCCTTGCCAGAAACCTCATCAAGGCCTGCAAGCTCCAGAACAACATCCAGTAATTTATTTTTGCAAACGCTTCGTGAAACTCAGCACACGGCTTGGCGGCAGTTTTTCCGCCTGCCTTCATCTCAAAATCTCGAAATACATAAAGTATTACTTCGATTTTTAGATTTTCTCAGACGAAAAATCTGCTCGTCAAGCTGCGCGCTTCGTTTAACTCGGCGTTTACAGGATCATCTATTATTATCAATTTCACACCTCGCGCCCTTTGCGGTTAGGGCGGGGGATGAAGCCGACGGGCTCTTAGTCCGCGCGGCGTACCATAATAATTAACCTTTTTTAAAGGAGGAAGACGACCAAATGATCATAAGTCAGAAAAAGCCGATAGAAGAGCTTTTGGCGATGCTCGAGGGCGTTAAGAAGATTGCAATAGTCGGCTGTAAGAGCTGCGCTGCTTCCTGCGAAACCGGCGGCGAGAAGGAAATGGCCGAAATGAAGGAATTCCTTGAATCCAAGGGATTTGAAGTCGTAGCTATGGCTGCTCCCGACGAGAGCTGCCAGAAGATGCTCGTTAAGAAGGAAGTAAAGGCGTTCAAGGACCTCGGCATTGATGCCGTCGTCAGCATGGCCTGCGGCAACGGCGTTCAGACCGTCGCGCAGAACGTAAACGTTCCCGTTTATCCTTCCAACAACACCATGTTCCTCGGCCAGGTCGAGCGTATCGGTATCTTCAACGAGATGTGCCGTATGTGCGGCGACTGCGTCCTCGGCAAGACCGGCGCCATCTGCCCGATAACCAAGTGCGCCAAGAGCCTCGTTAACGGCCCCTGCGGCGGCCAGAAGAACGGCAAGTGCGAGGTCAACCCCGAGAATGACTGCGCCTGGATAATGATTTACAACAAGATGAAGGAGCTCGGCCAGGAAGAGCAGTTCGTAAACAATATGCTCGACGACAAGGGCTACTCCAAGTTCTC
>JAEEUX010000231.1 GCA_016290695.1 Oscillospiraceae bacterium | reverse complement strand
AAACATTAAGATCTTTAAGCGTGAACCCGCTCGAATTTGGGGTTAAGTCGCCTACGGTGATTGTAACGAGGCCGGGCTCCGAAACAAATGTTGAAATATCATCAGGAGTTAACTTAAAATCATCGCAGAACTGCTCTTGAAACTTCTCAATAAGCGTCTTTGTTTTTGTAGGATCGGGATCTTTTTTGTAATTTGGATTATTATAGTTTGAAAGAGTTTTCTCATAGGCTGATTTTATCGCATCCGACGCTCGTTCCTCAAGTCCCGCGCGAATCTCCTCCATCGCCGTAGACGCGGAATAAAAATCGTTCACGCTTTCGCGCTGCGTGAGCTTGATACGGTAGCCCGTATACGCCATATACATAATCGTGGACGCGAGCCCCGAAATGCAGATTATCGCAACGAGCACCATAACTATGCCCGAGCCTCTGCTGCCTCTAAGAGCGGCAAGCGCGGCTTTTAATTTAGTTTTCAATGCGTTTGCCCTCCCTTCAGGCAAAATTACTTAAGAATCTTTTCATTAAGGTGATACAGAGGGTCTCCGGTGAAATCATCGGTGGGATAAACCGTTATTGTCACATCGTATATTCTGTCTTTCTTCGGAGTCATCGCAACGAGCTCGTCCCCGTTTGCGAAGTTTAGCGCGCCGTAAATATTTGATCCGAAGTGAACCTTAATCGACACGCTTCCGCGTTTATTTACATCTCCGCGCAAGAAATTTGAAAACACATCGGAAAAGACGTAATCATTATAGTTTCCGTTCAGGACACGAGAATCATAATCCTGTATCAGATGTATCTCGCAGTTATAGTTTGAATTGTTGTCACCTTCTGTATTTCTGTTTTCACGCACAAGAAAAACCCTGAATTTATCCTGATCATGGCGTTTTGCGCCCAAACTGTTATCAACCTTATTATTTATGTTTATAATATCCACTTTTTCAGCATCCGGGTATGGCTGCACACCTTTGACAAATGGGTATAGCATAAGGTAAATGTTGGGGATTTCATTATCTACATAATTATAATCATTAAGTATTGAATATGAATATGAAACGGTCTTATGCTGTGTCGCTGCCGGTTCATCATCGGGAGCGGGCTCCGTATAAGAATAATAATACGAAAACTCAAGCTCTGCATTCAGAAGATTACCTTCATTTTTAACCTTGAGCGTAACGGTTCTCTCTATTCTTGAAACTGTAGGATTAACCGTCGCCAATTCAAACTTATTCTTGCAGATATCGTCCGGGTCGGGGAAGCTCGGGTCTAATACAGCCTGCGCAAAAACGGCGTCCATATTGCTGTATTCCGCCATTTTACGCGAGTTATGGGTGTTATCGGCATTGGCCTCAAACTCTACCATTGCGTACATCGTGCCGTTGCTGACGCTGATATTCGGAACCTTTACGTCAAACTTCTTCGCGTACGCCGGAAGGGAACCCGCGCTCCATTCGGCGTCTGCGTACTTCGCCACCGCTCCCGTCCCGAGAACAGCCGGCGCCCCCATCACCGCATCAATACCGTTCGCCTCAATTTTCTCCGCGATATTCTGCGCGGCAAGAGTCGCTTCGCCGACAATATAGGCTCTGCGCGTGGTGCCTGCGGAGGTGATGAAGCTGTGGAGCAGCGGTGTAACGACTATGCCGAGGATAACCACTGCGATAATAAGCTCCACGAGCGAAAAACCCGCGTTATTCAGTTTTTTCTCCGCTGGTTTCATAAGCGCTCCTACATAAATTAATCAGTTAACAAAGTCTGCCTGTCAAATATCTGAGCAATTCAACGCATCAGGTCGTGCCGAACAAATCCTTCACACCGAAGCTTACGCGCGGCAGCGTCTCAGGCGTATAAACAACGCCTCTTCTGGTCGCGTAATACTTCGACACCTCAAAAACGCCTGCAAGCTTACCCGTCTCGCTGTTGTAGCTTACGCTCAAAGACTCAAGAGAAGTCTTATCCTTGCTTTCATAGATATAATCGAGAATCTTCTTTAACTGTGGGTAATTAAGATCCGCGTTAAAGGACGCCGTGGTCCTGTAAATATGGATCATGCCGTCGTCCGGCGCCGCGTTCGGGTCCTGCTGCAGAGTTTCCTCTGCCGGAAGATTGTCAAATTCGCTCACGAGCTCCGGCAGATTCAGGCTGACGGCTGTGAGTTTAATTCCCTCGCGTGTCTCCATCGTCAGAAGATAGGAGAGAAAATCTTCTTCATAAATACGGCTGGGCAGGTCTTCCAAGGTCTTGTCAATATCTTCCTTGCAAAGCTCCATGCTTTCCGCATAGGAATCAAGACTATCATACTTTGACTTTAAATCGCTGATCTCCGATTTTAAAGCGCTTTGTGCGGATTCAAGCTCATCCGCCGCCGCGCTTATGCGGTTGTAACCGAGCACATAAAACAGGAGGAAAACTACTATTCCCGCCAGTATAAGCAGTAATTTTTTATCTCTGTTGGAAACCTTCATCAGTCTTCCCCTCCCTCTTCTAACGAATGATAGGAGCAGATAACGGAGAACAAAGCCTCTGTAATTCCCGCGTCGTCTGTAGTTTCCGTTATCGTGCTGACGCTGATCTGTCCGAGCGAAGTGAACGCGCGGAGCTGCGATATCACGTTGTCCGCCTCCTCAAATCCGGGTGCGGAGAGATTCAGCGTAACCCCGTCGTTATCGCAGAACGCGGAAAGAACAAGCACATTCTTCGGCAGCTTCATTTCGAGCTCCTCGAAAAACTCCTTGAGCCTCGCGTTCGGAAGGTCGTCAAGCTCATTTATTATCTGTACGTTATCGTCCGTCGTTTTATAGGCTATATACTTATCATAGTCGTTATTTACATACAGCAGCGAATCGCGCTGCTCTGTAAGAACCGCGTTCTCCTCCGTCGCCGTCATATAGCGGTACACAGCCCAGCCCGTGAGCCCCGCGCCGATGACGAACATCAGCACGAGAAAGGCCACTGCCGAGCCGATGGAGGATGAAGACTCCTTCTTCCCCTTGCCCTTCTTCTGTCGGCGCAGCTCGTCCGGCAAAAGCTCGCAGGGCGAAACGAGGCTGCCCAGGCAGGAAATGTAGGACGAGAGGCTGTCCGCCGAATTGGCGATAATGTTCAGCCCGGGGAGGTCCTGAATGTATTCGGTGTCCATCCCCGTCTCGGCAGCGACGAGCTCCTTCAGCCCGGAAATATGGCTGCACGGCCCCATGAGGACGACCTTGCTGACCGGCTTCGCCGTATGGTCGGTCTTATAAAAATCCGCGCTTCTCACTACGCCGTTCACTATTCGGGAAAGGCACTCGTCGCGCGTTTCGCCTGTCATGACCGAGGTGACGAAGGTGCCGCGCTCAAGGTCCGAGAGCGTCTTGAGATATTCGCTGTCCTCGCGCTTGGCAAATTGCAGCGCCGTGGAAATAATCTCGTCGCCGCCTATGGCAATGCTTCTTTGCAGACGCTGGATGCCGCCGTCAATAACCGTAACAAATGTAGTTGTCGTGTTGACATCAACGTACATGGTTACAGCATCGCTTTGTATCGCGCGCAGCACCTGATACTGGCTGTTGCCGCAGTAGTCAATGCTCTCGATGTTGAGCGCAGCCTCCTGAGCAAGCTGCATGTAGCCCTCGAGCAGCATCTTCGGCGCAGCCATAACGAGCACGCGAAGTCCCGCGTTTTCGCCCGTTACTCTTTCGAGGACATTGTTCGCGAGCGTGTAGCCGCTCATATCCACGGGGAAATAATCCGAGGCGTTCGTCTCAATAACCGTGCTGATGCGGGATTCCTTGATGTTGGGCAGCATAATTTCGCGGCTCGCAATCTTTGACGAACATACGCTGAACGTCACCTGCTTCAGATCAGCCGCGCCGTGTTCTGCAAGCTTCTCGCGCAGCGTCTCCGCCAGCGCTGTCGGGTTCATCACCTGCCCGTCGGATACCGACTCGGGCGGCGGAGCAAACATAAAGTTTGATACTATGCGGAAGCTCTTTCTGTTCTTCACGCATACGCAAACCTTTG
>JAEEUX010000230.1 GCA_016290695.1 Oscillospiraceae bacterium | reverse complement strand
GTTTTGGTTTTGCTCCAATTATTGCGTTTCAGGGCGTCGATTATCTCCTTTGCCCATTTATCAAGCTCCGGCCCTTCGCGCATTTCCTGCTCTGCAGGCGCGCGAAGGCCCTCGACAGAATCGCTCAGCGCGGCTCTGATAAAAGCCTCATTAACGCTGTGGTTCGGTGTCGTCAGGATGACCTTTTTGCAGAAAAATGACAGCTCAAGGACGTTTCCCGGCCAGTCGTACTGCTGAAGGCTGTCATAAGCGCCGCGGGTAAACTTCACGGGCTTGGAATACTGCGCGCTGTACCTTCTCAGGAACAGGTCGACAATATGGATTATATCGTCGCGCCGCTCTCGCAGGGGTGGAACCATTATCGTAACCACGTTCAGCGCGTAATATAGATCCTCGCGGAATACTCCCTGACGCACAAGCTCCTTGAGAGGCTTATCCGTCGCCGCTATCACGCGGATGTTCTCGTTATAATGGTGGATATCGTTCTGGGCGGCGTACTGGCCCTTTATGAGCAGGCACACGCGGTACTGAAGGTCCTGCGTCAGCCTGTCAATATGGTTTAAAAAGAGCGTGCCGCCGCGTATGCCGGATATCGCGCCGACGGACTCGGCGTTTTCCCCGCGTTCAGGCTGGCCGAAAAGCAGATGAGATATCTGCTCGGCGCTGTGCGCGTCGCACTCGACCTCCGCATAGCCGAAGCTCTGGCGATTGCTCTCGTTATGTATGCTGGCGGCTATCTCGGGTATCTCCGTGCCGTTTTCCCCGCAAAGAAGCATCGGCGCGTCGCTGCAGGCGGCGAGCTTAGCGTTTTTGAGGGCGCGGCGAAAGCTTTCGGAGGCAAAACGAAAATCAGAAAATCTGTGTCTTGCCACGAGCCCCTCCTTCGGGCGAGGCTGCGCCGAGGCGGCAGCGTGCGGCAGACGCTTAAGGATTATCGCCGCTCCGCTCACCTTGCCTCCGGCCTCCACGGGCTCAATGTTTACAGCATACTGTGCCGCATGGCTGCGGACGGTATAGTTTGCTATGGAGTCTCCCCCGCCCAGGACTGCGCCGAGAATAACGTTATCAAGCGCCGGCAGAAGGTTCATCACATTTTCCCCCGCGACAGACTTTTCGCGACAGTCAAGATAGGTCTGCGCACGGTCGTTCATCGCAATAACGCCCCCCTCTGCGTCTACGAAAACGATGCCTGCAAAGGCCCCTTCCATGAGAGCGTGGAGCTGCGCTTTTCCCCATTCAGTTTCAGAATTTTCCTGCAATCTACCTCACCTCCCACGCAAGACAGAACGCCCTTGGCAGAGCATTAATACCTCTGGGTAGGACAGCATTGTCTAAATATTTTTCACACTCTGTTCATGATTATATACTATTTTCTCTGCAAATGTAAAGGATTTTGTTTCACTTTAACCAAAGCCGACGGCAATACGCAGCGCCGGTCACCCCTCATAACGGTGCTGACCGGCGCTTGCGTATGCTTATTCTGCCGTTCGTTTTAGAGCGTCTGAATTACTTTTTGCTGACAAACTGATACTGAACAACGCCGGCGACATTCTTGACCCACTTGTAATTCGGGTTAGCCAGCGAGCAGGAAGCAAGCTGGTAGAGCGGGCAGATAGCGGCGTCGCCGAGTATCATTGCCTCCATCTCCTTCATAGCGTTCTCGCGACCCTTGGTATCGAGAGCCAGCTCGCCCGTAACCTTGTAGTAAAGCTCGTCATAAGCCGGGTTATTGTACTGTCCGTAGTTCATCTGAGATGTGGAAATCCACATATCAAGATAAGTAAGAGCATCCTGATATTCCATACCATTTTATTGACGGGGTAATTGGTTTGTATCGAATACGACACGCCGAAATCACCCGTCAGCATATTTTTAATGAATATTATCATTTGCTGCAAAATCGGCTTGTCGAGGCCGTATTTTACGTTTAGAACATCTCTCTGGGCGTCCGTCAGGCGCTCGTTATTGAACGGGGAGCCGGGCATCAGCTTCAACAGCAGGAACAGGATGATTATGATGACCAGCAGCGTCAGGACGGCCATTCCCAGTCTCTTGAGAATGTATTTTGACATTGGTTCCTCCCCTCTATGTTCGGCTCTGGCGCTGTTACATAACGTCCGTGAACTGAGCGGCGATGCGCTCAAGCGCCTCCTTGAGGAGACTCCGGCGCGTCGGCACACACATGCGCTCGAAGCCTGCGCCGCGCTCGGGGTCGAACTGCGGGCCGCCTTCCAGCATTACGTTTGCCTGAACATAGATTCGTTTGTGTATTTCCTCGGGGCTGAGGCCGGTATCACGAAAATCCATCCAAAGGATATAGGTTCCGTCCGGGCGTCGAATTTTTACCTTCGGCATGTGCTTTTTGAAGAAATCCAGCGCAAAGTCAATGTTGCCGTCAAGGTATTCGTTCACCTGGTCGAGCCATTCCTGCCCCTCGTTGTATGCCGCGACGGTTGCTGCGACGGTGAAAGGGTTCGGGGTGATGTGGCTTGCCCGCTCGCGGTAGATTCTGAAAAGCTCAGGGTCCTGAATAACTATATTTGAGGCCTGCAGACCAGCGATGTTGAAGGTCTTATTCAGGCTTGTAAGCGAAACTATGCCCTTCGTCCCCGCGACCTTGGCGATGGGATGGAAAACGCTTTCCTTACGGATAAGGTCGCCGTGGATTTCGTCGGAGGCGATGACTACGCCATGCCTGCGGCATATCTCAGCCATGCGTCTGAGCTCCTCGTCCGTGAAAATGCGCCCCGTCGGGTTATGAGGGTTGCAGAGCAGGAAAAGCTTGGTGTTCGCATCGGCGGCCTTGCGCTCAAAATCATCAAAATCGACGGTATAGTAGCCGGACCCGTCGTTAATGAGGGGGCTGTTTACCACCTTGCGCTTCGTGCTGAGGATGGTGCTTGTAAAGGGCGTGTAGATGGGCCTGTTTATCATTACGCCCTCGCCGGGCTCGGTAAATGCGCAGATACACTGGCGTATTGCCTCAACGGTGCCGTTGATATAAATTATTTCCTCGGGCTTTATATCCCAATCGTGATGGCGTTTGAACCAGCCTGTTATCGCCTCATAATAGCACATTCCGTAGCCAGGCAGAAATGTCCCCGTATAGCCGTAAATATTGTGGTCAACTACCTTCTGAAGAGCGTCCTGTATGGGCTTAGCGCAGCGAAAATCCATGTCCGCCGTGTGGATGGGTATAGTATCCTCGTCAAAGCGCTCCGTGAGGCCAAGCGTTACATGAAAGCCGCGGCAATCCCATTTCATGCTGAAGGTATTATGACGGTCAATAACCTCGTCAAAATCGTATTTCATAGCCTATTACCTCGCTGCTATAACCTCTATCTCCACCCTTGCGTCCTTCGGCAGGGCGGCCACCTGAACGGCAGCGCGGGCGGGACAGTCTCCGCAGAAAAACTCGGCGTAAACCTCGTTCATGGCGCCGAATTCGCCCATGTCCTTGAGATAGACGTTGGCCTTAACAACGTCCTCCATTTCGAGGCCCGCCTCCTTGAGTATAGCGCGGATATTCGTGAGGCTCTGGCGCGTCTGGCTGCGAATATCGTCTCCGGCAAAGGCTCCCGTTTCGGGCGCAACGGGAAGCTGGCCGGAAACAAACACGAAACCGTTTGCTTCGGTTGCCTGGCTGTAAGGTCCGATAGCCACAGGCGCGGCTGCTGTCTCGATTTTCTTCTTCACGAAACTCATCTCCGATTTAAATAATATTTTTGTAATATTTGTTTAGAGCTCTGTTATTCAAGCCTATGATAACAGCCTCCGTAGACAAATGCAATATTTTTTATCACCATGATACATAAATTATTATTAATAATTTTTGTATATTCTTAATAATTGACCTACAAGTTATAGGAGTTTAAAATAACAATAATGTAGACAGCATGCAGAATCACAGGAGGTTCACCATGACGGACAAGGAAATACTCGACCAATACATCGCGCTGGTGCCGTTTTTGGCGGAGACCTTCGGATCAAGCTGCGAGGTTCTTATCCACGACCT
>JAEEUX010000229.1 GCA_016290695.1 Oscillospiraceae bacterium | reverse complement strand
TCCGGCGCTTTGTTATCTATGGTAAGCTGCGCCCAGCCGATAGAGGATTCTATCTGACTTGTGTTTGTTGAGCTGTCCTCGTTCGCGCGGTC
This sequence comes from Oscillospiraceae bacterium, assembly GCA_016290695.1. Lineage (GTDB taxonomy): Bacteria > Bacillota > Clostridia > Oscillospirales > Oscillospiraceae > RGIG6375. Next base: position 3,935 of record JAEEUX010000229.1, on the reverse strand, counting down.
TGACATGATATTTCCGACATAGTCGGTTATGGCGCGCGCATCTACGGCGAATGTGTACGCCGCGTAATTATTATGGCCGTTATGGGTGTATTTCCCGGCCGTATCGCTCAAGCCTGCGTCCAGGGCGTCGTTAGAAAGCCCGATAACCTTTAAAAGTGAAGCTTCTTCTTTGGTACCTTCCTTGAATTTGTATGTAAATGTCCATTGCTTGCCATCGCTGGATTTGCTCTTGAAATATGCTCTTTGACCGTTGTCAAGCATAAGATAGGTTTTTTCGTCGCTTCCGAGGCTGCGCTTGGTATACGTACCCTCGGATAAGGAAACGATAAAGTCAACTTCGTCATTTTCGTTCAGAACGAGTTGAGTCAGGATATCGGGGGCAATTCCGTTTCCGACGCGGGAATATGTCGGCGGTACTGCGTCAACGATTACGTCATAGCCGCCGTCTCTCTTATCGAATATATTTGTTCCCTTGCCGCCGTCTATGCCCGTGACGGGGTTTCCGGCGGCGTCATGGAAGCCTGCGGCTTTGATTTTTTCAAGCAGAGAGGTACCGAAGCTGTTGCGGCGCTCGATGCCGCCGCCGTCGCTTATGGGATTATTGCCGCTGAAATCTCCGTAAGTTGCGGTGTATCGATAAGAAATCGAATTAAGGAATCCGCTTACATCGTTTATGTTTTGCGATAAGACAAGTTTTCTGTCCAAACCTTGCCCGATGTAACCGGTTCCGAGAGTGTTGGTAAAGAGTGAGTGCTCGGAAAATTCCGCATATTCCTGATCGTTGATTGCGCTAACTCCGCCGTTAACTATACTGCCCGCCGTGACGGCTTTGCTGAAATTGAAATTGAGTTGTACCCATTCACGGCTCGCTTTTGCTGCAGGGTCCGTATTGTATTCGTCAGTGCCATAATAACGGTTTTCCGGGTCATTTACTTCTTTTGTGCCAAGCTTGATAAGAAGCTCTTTTTTACCGTCTTCTGTGTTAGTCAATGATTTGCCGGTATCATATTCGCAAGTGTAAGTAGAAAGCACGGGGCTGCCGGTATCCCTTATGTATAAATAAATATCAACATATGTATCACCGTCGCAGTTTCCGCTTTTATAAGTGTCGTCACACCAATGTCTGTTATCAGCTATTAGCTGCAATGTGCTAGCGCCAGTGAAAGAACACCATCCTGTATCAAGATACCTTACTGTATCTTCAGCATCTTCTTCTTTTGATGAAACAACTTCATCTACCAAGCCACTGTTTTTATAAACGCGAAGTCTTGCACGGTCGTTATCGTCATGAAGCGTTCCGCCATGGAAGTCGTCGTCGGTTCCTGTAACTTTACCAGTTACCTTATACTGTGCAGTTGAACTCAGAGCGAGTTTGCTAAGCAAAACGTTTTGCGCCACATTTAAATTAAATGTGGCGGAATCGTTAGGAGTACCCATTTTAATAGTGTTGCCGGTAACATGGATATCTCCGCCGCTCGTGGAACGCGAGAAACCGGCGGTGTTTCCGGAATTATTAAAATTACTAAATATATCTTCCGCTCCGTAGCCGCCGTTTCCGATCCTGCCGCCGCCTGGAAGGAAAACTTCTAAATAGCCGCCGCTGGCCGCAGAGGCAGGCGAGGACATCGCCGGGAGCAGACCCAGCAGCATAACACACGTTAAAAACCAGGAAAATACTCTTTTTGTTTTTTTCATAATTCCGCCTCCTTAGCCGTTTGCTGCCGCTTCTACTGCGGCATATATATCCTTCGTGCAAGCCGCGAGGTGTATTCCGTCCATCGTCCGAACAGAGCCGCTGCACAGCCCGACCGCTCTGCCGAAACAGTCAAACACCGGGCCGCCGGACATTCCGTTTACAATATCGCAGGTAACGAGCATCCTCCGCTTGTCGTTCACCGTGGCGCTCCGCGCCGAGCAAATACCCTCGGTAATTATAAGCGTGTCCTTTATGGGGTAGCCCATCGCGCGAAGCGGCGCGCCGCTTGCCGGGGCAGCATCCGTAACTTCGAGCGCCGGGTACTTCCCCTCCGGCAAACGAAGCACCGCGACGTCTGCCGCAGTGTCACAGCTAAAGACGCTGCAGCATAGCTCTGTGCCCTCGCAGTCTATCACGGTGACCTTCGCGGCCTTGTCCACAACGTGCGCCGCCGTCACCGCGAGGCCGTCCTCAGAGACGATGAAGCCGCTGCCCGTGGCCTTGAGGTTCCCGGAGGTATAATATGCGCGAACATAGAGCAGCGCACGGCTGGAACGTGAATATATATCCTCGGCGCTCAAATCCTGTTTCGTTCCGTCAGCAGAAGCTGCAAACACACCGGAGAACAAAATAATCACCAGCGCCACCATAATCAGCAGACTCAGAGTATTCCGCCTTATACACTTCATGCCGATACCTCCTTAGAATCACGATGTAATATACACTTTGTATGTTAATTATTCATTACATAACGAAAGATTATATATTATTATAATTACCGTATATGTTAATAATTTATTACATATATTTTATCATACATATTTTTATTCCGCAAGATTATTATTTGAAATATAACAGTATGTATAGAAAAATATTAAGTTACCGTTTCGTGCAACGCGTACAATTATTTATAATATTCATATAAAAGAAGGACAAAGCAAGCATAACGCTTGCCTTGTCCTTTAGAATAATTATGTTATGTATTAATTGTTTGTATGTATTCAGAAATACATTGAAGGAAAATTACAATACACAAAGAGTCTCAAATACGCTTCTAATAAGAATTTCACAGCCAATAGGGATTACCTCATCATGCACATAATAGTCTGCGCTGTGCAGCGGAGCCGCGGTATCAGCTTCGTCGGCAAGCGCTGTCCCGACGTGGATGAAGCAGCCCGGGACACGCTCGGAAAATGCCGAAAAATCATCCCCTGCAAAGCCCATGGGAACAGGCTTATCAATGATATTATCGCCGCTGCCGAGTGTTTTTAGGGCGGCAGAGTACATCGTTTTATATGCTTCCTCGTTATTAATGAGGCATGGATTATAAAGCTCAAAATCTGCCTCAGCGCTTACTCCGTGAAGCTGTGCTATGCTGCTTATGACGTTTTTTGCTGCGCTCAGAAGCTTTTCTCTTGCCTCCATCGAGAGAGTTCGTACGGTTCCTTCTATCTCTGCATAGTCCGAAATTACGTTCCATGTATGCCCGGAGCTTATCCGGCCTATTCCTATAAGAAGATTATCCATAGGGTCAGCGCCCGATGTCAAATCCCTGAGGCGCAGAGCGATGTCTGCGGCGGCGAGGCTTGCGTCATTGCCGAGATGGGGCTTGGAGATATGCGCCCCCTTCCCTTTTATCCTTATGAGCATGTGGTCGCAGGAGGCAGCGTCGATCCCCTTTGTCATTATCACAGTTCCCAAGGCTGCTTCGGGGCAAACGTGAAAACCGTAGATGCGGCTGACGCCGTTTGTAATTCCTTCCTTGATAAAATACTGGGAGCCGTGCCCCAATTCTTCCGCCTGCTGAAAGACGAACAGAATCGTTCCGCGAATGATATCCTTATGCATAGAAAGAATCTTTGCCGTGCCCAAAAGAGCCGTTGCGTGTATGTCATGCCCGCAGGCATGCATGACGCCGTTGTTCTCTGAAGGAAAGGGATAACGGCTGCGTTCCGTCACCGGGAGCGCGTCAATATCTGCGCGGAGGATGATTTTCGGCCCAGGCAAGGAACCTTTAAGCTCTGCAAGAGTACCCGTTCCGGCGACGGCGCGCCATTTTAAGCCGAGCTTATCAAGCTCGCGGCGGATTGTCTCCGCCGTGCGCGTTTCCTTCCCGCTGAGCTCGGGGTGCGCGTGGAAATCATGGCGAATTTCATACAGCTCGTCCTTTATGGCGGCAAGCTCCTGCTTTACATCAAATATTGCTTCCATCTGCGTTTATTCCTTTTAGATCATATAC
>JAEEUX010000011.1 GCA_016290695.1 Oscillospiraceae bacterium | reverse complement strand
GAATATAAGCGCGAGGGCTTCGATATGTTCGAGGCCATGATAAACGGCATAAAGGACGAGGTCGTCCGCCGCGTGTTCCTCGCCGAAATAAAGCGCGCCGACCAGCTTGAACGCAAGAATACAAACCGCCAGCTTGCCATGAAGACGGCGGGGGACGACAGCGTAAAGAAGCAGCCCGTCCGCGTGAAGAACAAAATCGGACGCAATGAGCCCTGCCCCTGCGGCAGCGGCAAGAAATATAAGAATTGCTGCGGTAGATATGAATAATGCTTCTTCGGCCTCGCCTTTTACGGAGCGCGCCTCGGGCGGGGTGACATTCATGCAGGCGGATAATTTATCCTCGTTTCCCGGTCTCGTCCACGCCTTCACCATGCGCGCGGGCGGGGTGAGCGAGGGAATATACTCGTCTCTCAACCTCGGTACAAATCGGGGAGACGAACCGGAAAAGGTGGACGAGAACTATTCCCGCCTCTGCGCCGCGCTCGGAATAGAAAAAAGCTGCCTCGTCGTGTCAAAGCAGGTTCATGAGGATACCGTAAGGGTAGTGTCCGAGCGGGATTTCCGCCCGTCTGTGCTCAGTCCTGTAAACTATTCGGCAGACGGTCTCATTACGAATATCCCCGATATTCCGCTCATGGTTTTCGCTGCCGACTGCATCCCGGTTTTGCTCTGTGCCGCTGACAGCCACGCTATAGGCGCAGTCCACGCCGGATGGCGCGGGACTATGCTGGACATTGCGGGCAAAGCGGTGGAGAAGCTTTGCGCCGAATTCGGCGGAGAAGCGAAGAACATTTACGCCGCTATCGGAGCGGGTATCGGCAAATGCTGCTTTGAAGTGGGGCAGGAGGTATACGATGCCGCGCTCAGCCTCGGTCTCGGCGGAGAGAACGAATTCACAACGGACGACGGCGGCGGGAAATACCACGTTGACCTTAAGGAAATAAACCGCCGTCTGCTCGTGAGAGCGGGCGTCCCGCAGGAAAACATCGCCTTAAACAGCGAATGTACCTTCTGCCTTTGCGATAAATACTGGTCGCACCGCGCGACGAACGGCAAGCGCGGCGTTCAGGCGGCTGTGATCGCCCTGACCTCTGGGGGAGTTTGATTGAAAAGCGTTTCGATAAAAACCAACATCGTGAAAATATGCTCACTGCTCCTTGTCATTTCGCTGGCCCTTTCCGCCTGTTCCGGCAAGAAAGAGGAAACCGAAGAGCCGGAGACTACGCCTTATGAGGATTATGCAGACGCTTCGGAGCTCTTGTATAAAGGCGGCGAGACCGGATATGCCGACGAGATTTTTTCGCTGAATTATAACTCTCAGTATAGCCTCAACCCCTATTCCACCGGAAGCAAGACGAACTATGAGCTTATGCCGCTTCTATATGAGGGCCTGTTCAAGGTAAACAAGGATTTCTCATTTGAAAGAGTTCTATGCGAGAGCTATGTTACGCTTGACGGACTGAAATACACCTTCAAGATCAAGCCGGGCATAAAAATGCATGACGGGGAGGACATGAATATCTTCGACGTTATCTATTCCATAAGCCTCGCCCGTGAAAGCGAACGATACTCTGCCCGCCTTTCTTCGATAACCGCTATTTACGCGGAAAACGGCGCGGTTTGCGTGGAGCTCGGACGCGTAAACTTCGGTTTTCCGGTATGCCTCGATTTTCCCATAGTACGCGACATGACCGGCTATAAGGATTATCCTGCCGGAACAGGACCGTACCATTTTGTGCAGACGGAAAATTATGCCTACCTTCGAGGATTTGAGGATTACAGAGATTATTCGGAGCTTCCCGTTGGGAGAATATACCTCAAAGAATATGCCAGTGACGAACTGATTACCGCCTTTGAAAGCGGACTTGTGGACCTCGTTACCTCCTCAAAATCGGATATGCATTACCTTGAGTTTTCCGGCAACACGGAGTCGCGCTATCGCGACACAACGGTGCTTCATTTCCTCGGGCTCAATCCCGACTGTAAATTCTTCAAGGCAGCTAATCACCGCTGGCTTCTTTCGACGGCTATAGACAGGGAAAACCTCGCCACAGAGACTATTAACGGCGTCCCGGTGACTATCCCGCTCAATCCCTCGGCTTATTTTTATTCCGATGAATTAGATCCACACACAGCGCCCTATTCCCAGCTTGACGAGAAGAAAATAGAGTATCTCGTTGAGGACTACGATAAGGACGGGCTTCTTGAATATATTGATGAGGACCATTCCGTTACGGAGTTTACGCTGCGTTTCGTCGTTAACAAAGAGAACCCGGCGAAGCTCGAAACGGCGCACAAAATATACGCTTCTCTTGTTGACGAGGGCTTCGATATTACGCTTCTTGAGCTTGACTGGAACGGATTTCTTGACGCCCTGAGAAAAGGCAACTACGATATCTATTACGGCGAAATAATGCTCAGTGCGGATTTTGACCTCACGCCCCTTTTCAGTTATGGAGGAAGCGCAAATTATGGTATTTACGACAAGGAGCTTCAAAGCCTTGTGAGCGATTTTAACGCTGCCGTGAGTACAGACAAAACAGGCAAAGCGCATGAACTCTATTCCTACATCGCGGATACTATGCCGATAATATCCATGATGTTTGAAAAAGAAACTATATATACCCACCGAGGCATAGTTTCCGGCATGTATCCGGCAGTTCACAGTATTTATAACGACCTTACGTCCTGGAAAATAAATCTTTCGGGCAGGTATTAACGGACAAACAGCAGAGAGGTAGATAAAGATGGTATTAAGATGTTACACAGTAAAAAAGGATGAGTATGCCGTAGAAGCGGCAAATGTTTTTTCCGATATTCGTACGAACCTTGCCATAACTTCCGTTAATAAGTTGAGAATCTATAACCGTTACGACGTCGAAGGTATAGATAAGGCGCGTTATGAGATTGCGAAAACCACTGTTTTCTCCGAGCCTCCCTGCGACGAATGCTATGATGAGGTGATGCCCGAGACTAAAGAACCGCATTGGATCCTCGCTGTAGAGGCTCTGCCGGGGCAGTATGACCAGCGCGCGGATTCCTGCGCCCAGTGCATTCAGATGCTTGATTGTTCTGAGCGTCCCGCCGTGGCATATGCTAAGCTCTATGTGTTTTATGGAGACATTGGCTTTGAGGATAAGGATAAGATAATATCATATCTGATTAACCCCGTCGAAGCCAGAGCTGCCCGTCTTGATAAGCCGGATACGATAATCTCCAATTATCCTGAGGCGGAGCCCGTTAAAAGCATCGAAGGCTTTATTACGGCGGACGAAGCACGCCTTGAGGAAATCACCGATATTTATTCTCTTGCTATGGACATAGATGACCTGCGCTTCATGCAGCGCTATTTCCGCGACGAGGAAAAACGCGATCCGACGGTTACCGAGTTGAAGGTGATAGACACCTATTGGTCCGACCATTGCCGCCACACGACTTTCGGCACGCAGATAACGAAGCTCGATATCGCGGATGACGAGGTTAAGGCTGCTTTCGAGGCGTATCTTGCGGCGAGAAGGGAAGTTTACGGCGAAAAGGCCGAGACTCGCCCCATTACGCTCATGGATATGGCGACTATCGCAGGCAAGCTTCTCGGCAAGCGCGGCGAGCTTCCCGAGCTTGATATTTCCGAGGAAATAAACGCATGCAGCATCCACGTTGACGCTAAAATTGACGGCAAAACCGAAGATTGGCTGCTCATGTTCAAAAATGAAACTCACAACCACCCGACGGAGATAGAGCCCTTCGGCGGTGCGGCGACCTGTATAGGCGGCGCGATAAGAGACCCTCTTTCCGGCAGAGCATACGTCTATCAGGCTATGCGCGTAACGGGCGCCGGCGACCCGACGGTTCCGCTCGCGGACACTCTCCCCGGCAAGCTCCCGCAGCGCAAGATTACTACCACCGCAGCCGCGGGCTACAGTTCTTACGGCAACCAGATAGGCCTTTCAACGGGCCTTGTTCATGAGATATACCACCCGAATTACGTCGCTAAACGCATGGAGGTCGGCGCCGTCGTCGGCGCAGTGCCGGTGAAGAACGTTCTTCGCCTCACGCCCGAGCCGGGCGACCTTGTAATCCTGCTCGGCGGCAGGACGGGGCGCGACGGCTGCGGCGGAGCAACCGGCTCGTCCAAAATCCACGACCTCAGCTCTCTTTCAGACTGCGCCGCCGAGGTGCAGAAGGGCAACGCCCCGGAGGAACGCAAAATCCAGCGCCTCTTCCGTAACGGCGAGCTCAGCCGCATGATTAAGCGCTGCAACGATTTCGGCGCGGGCGGAGTCTCCGTCGCGATTGGCGAGCTTGCCGACGGCATCGACATAAACCTCGACAAGGTCACGAAAAAATACGAGGGCCTTGACGGCACCGAGCTCGCGATTTCCGAGTCGCAGGAGCGCATGGCGGTTGTCGTCGCGAAGGAGAACGCGGAGAAGTTCATCGCGATATGCATCTCCGAGAACATAGAGGCAAACGTCGTTGCCGAAGTAACGGACAAAAACCGCATGGTTATGCATCTGAAGGGCAGAACCATCGTTGATATTTCGCGCGATTTCCTCGCTTCCAATGGCGCGGACAAGTTCACCGAGCTTTCGATTCCGGCTTATAAGCCCGCAACCGCCGTAAACGCGAAAAACGCGGCGGATTATCTTCTCACTGAGCTTGACAGCCTCGAATTCTGCTCACAGCGCGGCCTTGGCGAGCGTTTTGACGGTTCGATAGGCGCGGGCAGCGTGCTCATGCCATACGGCGGCAAGACGCAGCGCACGCCCTCGCAGGTCATGGCGGCGCTTCTTCCTGCGATGGGGAAAAGCGAGACCTGCTCCGTCATGTCCTTTGCGTTCGACCCCTATAAATCCTCAGAGAACCCCTTCAAGGCGGCGTATAACGCCGTCGCCCTGTCGATGACGAAGCTCGTTGCCGCAGGCTGCGACCATACTAAGATTTATATGTCCTTTCAGGAGTATTTTGAAAAGCTTAAAAAGGAGCCCGCGCGCTGGGGCAAGCCTGCTTCGGCGCTGCTCGGCGCGCTCAAGGCCCAGCTTGATTTCCACGCCGCAGCCATCGGCGGCAAGGATTCTATGTCCGGCAGCTTCATGGATATAGACGTCCCGCCCACGCTCATTTCCTTCGCCATCGCGCCGAATGACGCGGCCTCCGTGCTTTCCTCGGAGTTCAAATCTGCAGGGAACAGGGTCTATCTCATCAAGCCCGAGAGCGAAGGCGGGGGAGCGATAATGTCAGCATCGAAGCGCTTCGAGAGCTATGCCGGAGACGGGAAAATCCTTTCTTCCTGGGCTGTTTGCGAGGGCGGCGCGATAGGCGGCATATTTAAAATGGCCGTCGGCAACGAAATCGGCTTTGCCTCAGAAAACGACGCAGCGCTCCTTGATTTTACCACCGGCGCCATAATCGCAGAGGCCTCGTGCGAGCTTTCCGGCGAAGTATACCTCGGCAAAACCACCGCTGACGCTGCGCTCAGCCTTTGCGGGAAAACTCTTCCGCTCGCCGAGCTCGCCGCGAAATGGGAGTCTAAGCTCGAAAACGTCTTCCCGACGTGCGCGGACGCGCAAGGCAAGGCGGAGAAGATTTCATTCACGGAAAAGCGTTATTCAGCCCCGGCTCTGCGCGCTGCCAAGCCCCGCGCCGCGATACCCGTTTTCCCGGGCACGAACTGCGAATACGACACTATGGCCGCGGTGAACGACGCGGGCGGCGACGCAAGGCTCGTTCTGATTCGCAACCTCACTTCCGACGAACTATCGCGTTCCGCCGACGAACTCGCGGCAGCCATAGCGGAGAGCCAGATGCTCATAATTCCCGGTGGATTTTCGGGCGGCGACGAGCCGGAGGGCTCCGGCAAATTCATCGCCGCGTTCCTGCGGAATCAGAACGTCGCGGCAGAGATAACACAGCTTCTAAAATCGCGTGACGGTCTCGTTCTCGGCATATGCAACGGCTTTCAGGCGCTTATAAAGCTCGGCCTTGTGCCCTACGGCGAGATAAGGCCGCTTTCACCCGATTCGCCGACGCTCACATTCAACAATATCGGGCGTCACCAGTCCCGTTATGTGACGACGCGCATCGCCTCGGTAAATTCTCCGTGGCTCGCGGGCCTGCATGTCGGCGACGAGCACACCATAGCAATATCCCACGGCGAGGGCAAATTTGTCGCGCCGGACGAAGTTTTTCGCAGCCTCGTGGCTAACGGCCAAATCGCGACGCAGTACGTTGACCGCAGCGGCGAACCGTCGATGGACATTGCCGCGAACCCGAACGGTTCGCTTTGCGCCGTCGAGGGCATACTCAGCCCGGACGGCCGTGTCCTCGGCAAAATGGGCCATACGGAACGCCGAGGCAAATTCGTCGCCAAGAACATATACGGCAACAAGTTTCAGCCGATTTTTGAAAACGGCGTAGCGTATTTTAAATGAATATCCTCGAAAGCAGGGCCTTCACCAAGGCTCTGTTTTCTTTTGCCCGCGCGGCTGCGGCGGAGTATTCATCGGCCTCGTCCTGAGAGATGAGCTCGGCGAGCCGCGCTTCAAGCTGAGCTTCGAGCATGTACGCCCGCCTCAGCTTCGCCAGCGCTCCGCCGCCGAGCTCCGCTTCCCGCTGCGGGCGGAAGCAATCGCCAAACGCGAGGAAGTAGAGCGTGTGCAGCTCAGAAAAGCTCTTCGCGGCGTTCCTTTTTGCCTCCCGCAGCTCCGCGCAGCTCATCCCGAGCGAAGAATAAATGCGCGAAAGGGAATACAGCGCCGAAAGAGCGCCGACAAGCGCCTCCTCGGCTGGCTCCGGCGTTTCGCTGAGCCGGTTTTCGCTGTAGTCAGGCGCATATTCGGGAGAATTAGTTTCACAAACCCGCTTCCATACCTCGGCAAAACTGTCAAAATCAAGCTCCATGCTATTAGCCTCCTTGCAATATTATATGCTGGATGCCCAATTCTGACGTTACAAATTGGTATAACAGCAATATAAGAATATGCGAAATGTCGAAAAGAACCTTAAAAATTTCAGTGTTAAAAAGAAGGCCGCCTTGCTTGACATTAGTGATAATCGGTGATAATCTATGATAGCAAAAAGTAAATAACAACAGATGCGTTCTACGAAGTAGCTAAGAGGGAAGCGGGTTAGAATCCCGCGCGGTCCCGCCGCTGTATTCGGGGAGCCTTGTCCAATATGTCACTGAGAGATCGGGAAGACGGACTAAGGCTTTGAACCGTGAGCCAGAAGACCTGCGCGTCTGCATAAGCGGTCTGAGCAATGTTTTTGTTCGATGACCAACCGACGAGTGATCGGCTATGCTTTATTTTTCAAGGCAGAAAAACGGGCTGCAGCTTTGTGCTGCGGTCTTTTTGTTTTGTTGCGCCCAAACGCTGGAAAAAGCGGCGTTTTGGGCTTCTTTCCATTGCCTTTTAAGCTGAGATCACCGGCGACTGTCGGTGATTTTTTATAACATATAATCAAACTAATTGAACGCTTAATGGTGTGCTGGCTTGAAAAGAATGCGCCGCAGCTATGACACGCGAGCAGAAAGCTTGCTGGGGCACTATTATTGTGTTGGCTGTCGAGTGCAGCCGGAAAGGAGAAAAAATGAGAAAAACCGTAAAGAAAATTTTGGCGGTGGTTTTGGTTTTTGCCATGATCACAAGTATGCTTGTGGTAGGAGGAGGGGCAACGGAATCGCAAGTAGTGGATGTTGCTGCTACTGATTGTCTTTTGATAGGTGAATATATAGGATGTGATGCTTATCTGTTTACCGGAGAAATACCGAAAGATACCTTGCAGGTACGTTTCACTGATTTTCTCGCTACAGATACAAACTTAGTGATTGCGTCTTGTACAGTTACTAATACAATGCTTACGGAAACAAATGTAGCCCCGTTAAGCAGCGTGTTTACGTATACGGCAACGGATGCTGCAGAAGATGAAAAGTTGGAGCTGTTACCCGCCTATACAGACTATACATTTGATAACTGTTTCGCATACTTTGTCATGGATTCAGATGAAATGTGTATGTTTATTATAAGTTTTGCTCCGTCTCAAAGTAAAACAGAGTACGATCTTTCTTTCACAGTAACCATTGGTGAAAAGCAAGTCGCCACGAAAGAAACCGCTACAAAGGTAGAGTCTGCGTACACACCACGAGATATGAATGGTAACTATGATAAGGGGAATGAAATTGATGTATATGTTGTGACTGTTCCCCAAAATGCAGAAACTGCAACCCTTATGTTCAATGAAAAGCGAATTTGCTATAACTATGACGAAAGTGCTAATTATCTTGCCGGCTATCTTTCCGGAGACGCGTTTATGGTTGGCGCTATGAGCGTAACTTTTCCATTAGATTCTGATGAAGATAATCGATTCGATTTTATTCAGGTGCAGACACCTTATGATGATAGTTGGAATTCTACGCTCCTTTATGTTATTGCTTTCCGTTATGAGGGAGAACCGTTACCGCTTACGCATCTTGCTTCATCAACGGATATTGATGAAGTATCGTTTATAAATAGTAATGGCGAAACATTTGATGTATTCAGTCGCCAGGATGGAACAACTTGTGAAATTAAAGGAGATAATGTAGTTATTCATTATGTTCCTAGTAATAAGACTGATTATAATTCACTTCATTGGGGTTCTATAAACGATAAACAACTAACCAAAGATTTGCTATTTAATAATGATGGAACCGTTGATATTATTCTTCCAAAGTATTGGTGCGGAAAAATGATTCAAGTTGCACCTATTGAGAAGAATAACGCAAATGGAACCACAAACAGCCAGTATTACCTTGCTGTTCCTGCTGAAAGCAAATTACCAGTTGATTCAGGTGGCAATATCGGTGATAGCCTCGCCGCAGCAAAGAAGCTTGCCAAGAATATAAATGATTATTACGCCGCCAAGGACAAAGATTGGTGGGCAAATAATGGAAGCTTCTGGTATTCCAGTGCTATAGCTTCTTATCTCAGCGTTGACAGTAACGCTGCTGGAATGTCTGACGAAGCAAAGCAGGCACTTGTTAATTCGATTGTAGTGTCTCTTGATAGCGAATATGTTTCCGCAGCAGATTATGCAAAAGCAATTATTGCTTTGTCATCCATGGGATACGACGCACAGAATGTGCTGACAGTAAATAAGACTATAGTGAACGTCGTTGAAAAGCTTAAGGCTGTTCCGTTTGAAAGCGTTGCAAATGAATGGTATACATACACTGTCCCTTATGTTTTGTTTGCCCTCAATGAAGGCAGCTATAGCGCTAATTCTATAATTAATTCAAATCTTGATTATATAATTAATAAGATCAATCTTGATTCTAGCTATGGCCCTGAAGGAATGCGCGGCCCGGATGGCCCGGCAATGATGCTTGCAGCTCTCGGCGCTTATTATAATACTTCTGCGGAAGCGAAGGCGGCTGCTGATGAATGCATCAACGCGCTTTCTACAGTATGGCAGGATAAAACCACAGGCAGCTTCGGCAACACCAATTCCGACGCTTATGTTATAATCGGTCTCTGCGCAGTCGGCATAAACCCCGATACCGACGAGCGGTTTATTAAGAACAATATTAGTCTTCTTGATGCGCTTCTTAACGAGCAGACGGCAGAAGGAAACGGCTTCAAATATGGAACCGATTGGAATGATATGGCGACATATCAGGGCTTCCTCGCACTTAACGCCGCTATTAACGTAATGGAGAAGAAGACTGCGTATAACCCCTTCGATTTCTCCAAGACGACAAAGACTCAGGCTCACGCAACCTCGAACGTAAAGCCTGACTATACGCCCTCTACGCCTTCCTCCGAGAATAAGATTACCGTTTATATCACCGTGAAAACGCCGAACGGCGTTTGGCTGCCTAAGACCTCTGTTGAGGTTCCCGCAGACTCGCAGGTCTATCACGCCTTTGTAAAAGCTCTCGGCGCCGCCGGATTCAAATATGATGAAAATGGCGCCAGAACGGGTTATGTAAGATTCATCGAAAATGATAAGGGCAAAACACTGGCAGAGTTTGATATGGGCAGTAATTCCGGCTGGCTCTATAAGGTTAACGGTGTGCTGCCGACGGTCGGCCTGAATGCGTATGATATTTCCAATAATGCCGATATCGTCTGGTACTATGTCGAAGACTGGACAAAAGACCCCGACGCAAGATCCAACGCTGGATTGGGCGGCAATACTTCTAAAGACAATAAAGAAGACACTAAAAAAGAAGAAAACAAGACTGATACTCCTGCTGAGACCGCTCCCGCTGCCGAGAAGGTCGTAGAAACCGTTAAGGCCGAGGCGACAGTGGACGCCAGCGGCACGGCCAAGGCTGAGGTAAAGTCCGAGACTGTTGCCGACGCAGTCAAGAACGCGGCGGAGAAGAAGGCTGACTCCATCGTTATAGCGCCCGAGGTCTCCGGCGACGCGAAGGAAGTCAAGGTCGAGCTGCCGAAGGAATCGGTCAGCGAGATCGCCAAGAGCACCGACGCGGCGCTGGTTATCGAGACCGACAAGGGCTCCGTCGAGGTGCCGAACGAGGTATTGAAGGAAATCGCTGAACAGGCCGACGGCGCTAATGTTGAGATTAGTGTTGCGGTGAAGAGCGTTGAGGATGCGGCGGTCAAGGAAGCTATCAGCGACAAGGTCGGCGACGACGCCAACACCGATAACGCCGCTGTTGCGGAGATTACCGTCACTTCCGGCGACAAGAAGATAACCACGTTCAGCGGCAAGATGATTAACGCGAGCGTTTCCGTTGACGGCAAGAAGGGCTTTGCCGAGGGCAAGAAGTACCTGACGCTCGTCATCAGCGAGAACGGCAAGCGCGAGCTTCTCGCCGGTAAGTGCTCCAAGGGCGCGGACGGCAAGCTGAACGTAGGTGTCAAGGTCGGCCACCTCAGCACATTCGTCGTGCTCGATAAGGAGCTCAAGAGCTTCGCCGACGCCGAGGCGCACTGGTCGGCTGACGCGGTCGACTTCGCCGTCGCGAACGGCCTCATGAACGGCACCTCCGACACTGCGTTTGCCCCGAACATGACGCTGAACAGAGCCATGCTCGTCACGATTCTTTACCGTCTTGCTGGCTCCCCCGCAGTCGCGGAAGCCGCGAAGTTCACCGATGTTGCAGCCGGTGAATGGTACTCCGATGCAGTCGCGTGGGCGGCAGCAAACGGCATCGTAACCGGCAAGACCGAAACGACCTTTGCCCCGATGGAGAACATCACCCGCGAGCAGTTCGCCACGATGCTCATGCGCTACTGCAAGTTCGCAGGAGTCGACACCGCGAAAAACGCCGATCTCAGCGCGTTCACCGACAGCGCAAGCATCAGCAACTACGCCAAAGACGCCCTCGCCTGGGCTAACGCCTCCGGCATAATCACCGGACGCACGGCGACGACAATCGCCCCCACAGGCAGCGCAACGCGCGGCGAAGCGGCAACAATGCTCATGAGATTCATGCAGATGTAAGAACTTGAAACTGAAAGCTCAGAGATTGGTTTTCCGATCTCTGAGCTTTTTGCATAGCGCCATATCCGATATCGAGCCGCTTTCCACAATCTGCCTCTTGCATTTTCGGAAAATCTGTGTATAATGATTTATATGGAATATGATATTCCATATAGAAACGGAGGCTCAGATATGCGGAAGAAGGACCAGGGGACGCTGGACGCTGTCCTTAAATTTGTAAACAGGTTCTATCAGGCTAACCGCGCCGCGCCGACTATTTCGGACATTGCCGAGGGTGTCGGCGTCGGGCGGACGACGGCGTTTCGCTATTTGCAGGAGCTGAGCGACAGAGGGCTTCTGGATTATAAGCGCGGGATAAGCGCCGCGCCGGAGAGCGCCAAGATGAAGACGGAGTACATTTCCGCGCCGCTTGTGGGCTCTATTCAATGCGGCTGCCCCGAGGAGCAGCAGGAGCTTGTGGAGGAATACGTCAGCCTGCCGGTCTCCATGTTCGGCAAAGGCGATTTTTACATCCTCCGCGCCAAGGGTGATTCGATGGTGGACGCCGGCATCGAGGAGGACGACTGGCTCGTTATAGAGCGCAATTGCTCCGCCTCCGTGGGAGATATCGTCGTCGCGCTCGACGAGGATAAGCAGAATACGCTCAAGCGCTACGCGGGCTTTGACGAGTCCGAGGGCCGTTATCTGCTCGCTTACGAGAATGAGGCGCGCTATCCCGGCAAGGTAATCAAGGTGCCGAGCTTCGAGGTTCAGGGTGTTGCCCGGCGCGTGCTGAAAACGCTTTGACATTGCAAAAGGGGCGTATTATGGAAAGAACGTATATCTGCATCGACCTAAAATCGTATTACGCCTCCGTCGAATGCGTGCAGCGGGGGCTCGACCCCTTGAAGGCGCACCTGCTTGTGGCGGATGAATCCCGCACGGACAAGACTATATGCCTCGCTGTGTCGCCCGCGCTAAAGGATAAGGGGGTTCCGTCGAGGCCGCGTCTGTTCGAGGCAAAGGAGAAAATTAAAGAGTACGAGGCGCGCAGCGGCGTGAAGCTCGATTATATCGTCGCGACGCCGCGCATGGCGGAGTACGAGCGGATTTCCGCTCAGATTTACGGCATTTATCTCAGATACGTCGCGCCGGAGGATATTCACATATATTCGATAGACGAGTGTTTCATCGACTGCACGTGTTATCTCCACGCCTACTGCGAGGAGGCGGAGAAGCATAACGCGAACCCGGCCCGCGTTATGGCGATGACGATGATACGTGACGTTCTGCGGACTACGGGCATCACGGCGACGGTAGGCATCGGGACTAATCTCTATTTGGCCAAGATAGCGATGGACATCGTCGCGAAGAAGTCTCCGGCGGACGAATACGGCGTGAGAATAGCGGAGCTCAACGAGGATTCGTATAAATTCCTGCTTTGGGAGCATAAGCCGCTGAGCGACTTTTGGGGCCTCGGCCCCGGGAAAACGAGGCGGCTCGAAAGGGCGTATATGTTCACGATGGGGGATATTGCCGCCCGCACGCAATGGGACGAGGAATATTTCTACAAGACCTTCGGCGTCGATGGGGAGGTGCTCATAGACCACGCCTGGGGCATCGAGCCCGTCACGATGGCGGACATAAAGGCTTATAAAAGCGGCAGCCACAGTCTCAGCAACGGCCAGGTTCTTCCGAGACCCTATAAGTATCAGGAGGCGCGGCTTGTGTTCCGCGAGATGGTCGAAGCACTGTGCGCGGATATGTTTTCAAAGCAGCTCGCCACACCGAGCTGCACCTGGTGGGTATCCTACGACCCGAAAAGTCTCGATTCCTGCTCCGATTACAGCGGCCCGCTGAGCCTTGATTTTTACGGCAGAGTCCACCCGAAACGCAGTAACGGCACAGTCCGGCTACCGACCGTCACAAACAACGTTCAGATAATCACCGCGCCGCTGATGCAATCCTTCGACGAGAAAACGGACCACCGCCTTCTTTACCGCAGGCTCGGCGTCTGCGCCAACGACGTGACGGAGGACGACGGCGCGTTTCAGCTCAATATGTTCGTGGACTATGAGGCAATTGAACGCGACAGGCGTTTGCAGGGGGCTATGCTTGAGGTGCGAAAAAAATACGGCGCGAACGCCATTTTTAAGGGGATGAACCTCCTTGAAGGCGCGACGGCGCTGGAAAGAAACCGGCAGATAGGCGGCCATAAGGCATAAAAAGCCTCCTGCCGACAGTGCAGGAGGTGCTTTTTGTGAAGCGCATAGGCGTTATGGCGATGCCGGCGGATTTTCGTTACCGCGATGTGTTTTTGAAGGGAAAGCCGAGGCACGAGCGTTATGATACCTTCCGCGCCCGCCATCCGAGCATGGACGTAGGGCATCGAGCCAAGATATTCGCGCCCTTTGACGCGCTTACCGGCTTTGGCGACGCCGTTGCGTCGAAGGATATTATTTACCGCGAGCGCATTGAGCTGAGTGAAGAGAAACAGGCGGAACTGAACCACAGGCTCGGCGTTTTGAAGAGCCTGACCCTCAACGGGCGCAGGGTACGCGCTGACCGTGTGAAGATTACAGTGACCTTCTATGTTCCATGCTCCGACGAGAATAACGAAGCATACGGGCTGCGGGGAACGTACCGGAAAATAACCGGGCTTTGCCGCGGCGTAGACGAATACCGCGGCGCGTTGACAGTGGATAATATGAGTATAGCATTTGATGATATACTCAGCATAGAGAAGGCGGCGGAACAATAAATAGTCGGAACTCTGCTTTATACGTTCCGCTTGCTATGGACGAAGGAAAACATCCTTAATTATTCTGCGATATTTATCGGCGGAGGCAATACATTTAGACTCTTAAATTGTGTACTGGTCAAAACATATAAAACAAAACACAGTTTAATCAAGGAAAGAAGGGAAAGCCGCGTGTGCGTTCGTTTTTACGTTGAGCCGGATGACGAGGAAATACGGGAAATCATCGCGGAGGTGCAGCGGGCGCAGCTCGCGAGAAAGTTTATCCGAGCCGGCAGCGCTATAATGACCTCCGGTGAGATTCGGCCCACAAACGTCGTGCCGGTGTTAGCTCCGAACAGGAGCGGCGGCAAGGCCGTGTTCCCCATGAAGTGGGGCTTCACGATGCCCAACAGGCCGATCCTTATCAACGCGAGAAGCGAAACGGCGTCTGAGAAGCCATCGTTCAAGGAATCGTGGGAGAAACGTCGCTGCGTCATTCCCGCCTCGTGGTACTATGAGTGGGAGCACCTGACAAGCAACACGGGAAAGAAAAAAACGGGTGACAAATACATGATTCAGCCGAAGATGTATTCCGTAACGTGGTTAGCGGGACTTTATAGAATGGAAGACGGCCTCCCGGCCTTTACCATCCTGACGAGGGAACCGTCAGAGGAGCTTAAGTGCATACATGACAGAATGCCTTTGATCCTCCCGAAGGAACAGATAGAAGCGTGGATAGACCCAAAGAGCGACCCGAAAGAGCTTATCAAACACGCCTTGACGGATATGGTTGCGGAAAGAGTCGAATAAGATTGGAAAACGCAGGAATCGGAATCCTGCTGTCAAACGACCATGCAACTAAATAAAAAAGCCTGCCGCAAGATAAAATGCGGCTGTGATTGCGGTTATCACGGCGCTGTACGAAATGCGAACCTTTCTCGCGGCAAAGGGGTTTATTCCGACCGCTGTACCGACGTTCACAGCCTCCGCAGTGAACGCGCAGTTTTTCTCACCGGCGATGCCCGCGCCTGCGATGGCGCCGACGAAGAGAACCGGGTCAAGCCCGAGCGTCCGCGTGAGGCCGATTACTATGGGAAACGCGATAGCGTACATCGCCCATGAGGAACCAAGTGCCATCGTCAGTCCCATCGAGAGCAGGAAGCTTGCAACTGGCAGCAGGAAGCGCGTGTTGTCAAATACGTCTATGATATCCTCAAAATAAAGGTGCAGTCCGAGGCTGTCCAGCAGGGAAGAAAAGCACATCGTTAGAAGATAGAGGATAATAGGCAGCGTCGCGCCAGAAACTCCGTCTACAAGATGCTCCATGAACTGCTCGGGACTCATCAGCCCCCGGAAGCAATAAAGCAGCAGCATAAACGCCAGTGCGACTAACAAGCCTACTGCGCTGTCTACGACGAAGCTTTTAATAACAAAGCTGCGGACGCATAGCGAACTGAGCGCCAGCACCAATATCGGCAGCATAACGTTGCTGATTTTGCCCCAGACCTCCGTCTCATGTGTGCTGAGATACTTCTCGGAACCGGTGGGCCAGAGAACGCCGTTATCCCTGTATCGTGCTTCGGCGGCCTTGATTTGCTTTGTCTTGGGGAGCTTGCCAAAGGCGAAAAGCAGCATGGCGACAATGCTTATAATTGAAAAGAAGTTGAAGGGTATAGAATGGCAGAATAAACCCAGCGCTTCGGATTTCACCGTCGCCGAAAGCGTACCGATTATAAATATCGCCCATAGCGACAGCGGAAAGAAAGAACTGAGCACCGTGGGGAGCATGCTGTGAAACAACGCAAGCTTCTCGCGGACGACGCCTTTTTCCTTTGCGGGTGTGTAGATGGCATAGGATGAACAGAGCATATTCAGGCTGTCATCGATGGAGGTTGCCGCCATAATTCCGAGCGAAGCGAGAAAAATTCCTCTGGGTGAACGCACTTTCCTGACGACGGTTTTTTCAAACGCGGTAACTCCACCGGAATGTACTATCAGATTAACCATAGCCCCCATGAGCGCCATCACGAGCACCGTAAAAACATTGTCCAAGGAGCTCATCGTATCCATAAGTGCGTCGGAAAAGCCGGGGAATAAGCCAGAGCGATAAACGAGGATGGAAGCGAGAATGCACGAGGCTACGAGCGATTCAAGCGTTCGTCTGGATATCATAACATACGCGATCATGAACGCGACGGGGAGCAAAAATGCGGGGAAACCCGTACCGACGGGAATGAAAACGTAAGCGAGTATAAACACCAGCAGCATCACCCCGTAATTAACGAGAAGCTGCTTATGAGAGAGCGGAACGGAATTCGCCGGATGCGTCAGGACACCCCTGCGAAGCCCCGAAAGAGTAAGAATCTGGGAGTGCTTGCGGGAGATTTGACTATAAACACGCTTCATAAACTCGCCATATATGTCGGGATGCTTTTTAAGAAAACCGAGAAGGTCCTCGCTTTCCATTTTGAAAACGACTGTACGCCCGAGCGCCCGGACGGTGGAAAGACGCTTCTGCCCGGACAAAACGCCGTATTCGCCGAAGTATTCGCCGTGATGGAGAATGTTGATCTGTTCATTTTCGCGCCCGAGAACAACTGCGGTCCCGGATTCGATGAAATACATGCCGTCCGGCTCACCGTCAACCGTAACGATATCGCATCCGTTTTCGTAAACGAGCCTTTTGAGCTTGCCCTTTATTTCGCATAGCTCCTGCCTGCCTGCGTTGTCCGGCGCAATGCCAAAGAAATCATATAAAAACTTTTCGCTGATTCTCTCAGCCATTCAGCTTCTCTCCAATCAAGGCGAGGAAAACGATTGTTTTCATTTCTCACACAAGAAACATTGTAGCATATCCGCGTAATGATTTAAAGTGTTTTATGCGCGGGTCTGAGTCGCGCCAAGGCGGTTTTGCTGTTCAGGATTATTCAAATTCACTTAATCCGCGCTTTATTCCTTGAATTAATTCCTTCAATAGGATATAATTTCAGTATGATTATCGGTTTGTACGCCATTTCTACTGTTGTCAGGAGGGTTTAACCATGAAAATCGCGGTTCGGTATTATACGAAGGGCGGAAATACCAAGCGCCTTGCAGAGGCAGTCGCACAGGCGGTGGGCGCCGAGGCATTGCCCATAAGTGTGCCTGTCGATGAACCGGTGGACGTTCTTTTCCTTGGAAACTCCTACTATGCGTTCAACATCGACCCTGAGGTGAGAAACTTCATCCACACCTTGAGCAAGGATAAGATAGCCAAAATCGTAAATTTCGGCTCTGCCGCCATGCTTAATTCCACCTATAAGAAGGTAAAGGCGGAGGCGGACCGGCTCGGCATTCCCATGGATGAGCGGGAATTCCACTGCAGGGGCGAATTCAAGGGCCTGCACAAGGGTCGTCCGAACGAAGCCGACATGAAAGCGGCGGCAGAATTTGCGAAAACCATTGTCGGCGAGTGATACGCTCACCGGAAGCATATTGTATATATGGAGGTAAATATGGCAAAGGTACTTCTTTTAAACGGCAGTCCCCACACAAACGGCTGTATCGCCGCGGCTTTTGACGAAATGATTAAGGTCTTTGAGACCGAGAATGTCGGGACGGAGATAATACAGCTTGGAGGCAAGGATATCCGCGGCTGTATCGGCTGCGGGAAGTGTCGCGAGAACAAAAAGTGCGTGTTCGACGACGTTGTGAACGAGGTCGCGCCCAAGCTTGAGGAGGCGGATGGCCTTGTGATTGGTAGCCCTGTATATTTCGCTTCACCGAACGGGACCATCCTTTCGTTCCTTGACAGACTCTTTTTCAGCACTCCGTTCCCAAAGCATATGAAGGTTGGCGCGGCTGTGGTAAGCTGCCGCCGCGGAGGCAATACTGCGACCTTTGACGCGCTGAACAAATATTTCACTATCAGCAGCATGCCGGTCGTATCATCTACATATTGGAATCAGGTTCACGGCCATTCGGCGGAGGACGTAAAAAAGGACAAGGAAGGACTTCAGGTTATGCGGAACCTTGCGAGAAACATGAGCTTTATGATAAAGGCCATATCCGATGCAAAAGAAAAATACGGTCTCCCGCAGAACGAATTCGGCGCATTTACAAGCTTTTCCGACGGGCTATAGGAAAAGAAAAATCGGCTATGAATTGATTTCGCGCTATACCGGACGTTTATTGCCGGTATAGCGCGTTTTTACGTTTAGCCCGAAGCGCGGCCTGCTTTTGCTTACAACAATATAACCCCGCAACGCGCCGGGGGCAAGCCCCGCGATAACGGCGATTTCATCACAGCAATCAAATATATTACAGTAATACGGAACCATCCTCCAATGCCGGGCTATGCCGCGCACAGGCGGGGCGTGCCGACAAAGTCAATGCATATTTTGATTGTTTTTTGCTCGAAAAAGAATTGACGGCTTTTCTATAATGATATATCTTAATTATGTATAAAATTTTACGAGCATATAGCTCGCTGATATTATAATAATTGCAAAACCTAAGGAGGCATTTACCGTGTACGAGATAGATAAATCCTTACTTGAGCGTATTGACAAGCTCGAACTCAGCGAAAAGAACAAGCAGTGGCGCGCGGCTATGAAGGCTGCGCCGTGGCGCGTTTTCGTTGACCGCGAGCGCCTTACTGTGCAGTCGTGGAAGGAAACGGAGGGCGAAGACCTCGAAATCCGTATAGCAAAGATGCTCAAAAAGGTCATGGACAATGTACCCATCAAAATCCATCCCTTTGACGAGATAGTCGGCCGACCTACCACCGGCGTTATCGGATGCCAGACGGCGATAAACGTATGCGGCGACTATATCCACGATATCTGGAACGACGACGGCATTATCGGCGTTACCCTCGACGCCTCCGCGATACTCAATAAGGAAGAGCTTGAAGTCCTGCGTGAGGCCGTGCGTATATTTGAGCCGAACTGTATGCCCAAGCGCACCTACGACGTATGGCATGAGCTCGTCGGCGACTGGGCGAAGGATGCGGAAGCGGCGAAGCTCAAGGACCCGGGCCTCCAAAATGGCATTACCGGACAGAGCACATCTACGCTTGACTGGCCGAACATCCTTCCCGCCG
>JAEEUX010000228.1 GCA_016290695.1 Oscillospiraceae bacterium | reverse complement strand
ATTCTGCAAGTAAGATATGTGCCGGGAATTATGCGGTGTTGCCGTAAATAACATTACTCCTTCGGCGATTATTTTCGCTCGGCAAAGAAACGAAATACGATTCCGCCAATAAAGCAGCTAAATACTTGCATTATTTTCGTCCGAAATATATACTGAAAGCGTAGCATCAAGCCTCGGCTGGTCAACACGGCGTTTTCCGGCAAGCCGCAAGTTTTGATGCGCAAAGCATTCCTTAGTAAGCCAAATTATATACGTCCCTAACATTTTTTCTGACTAAGAAAATACAGGCGCCATAAACGTAATACGTTATCGAGGTGATTATGCATGAACAAGAAATATCAAATATTCATATCCTCGACGTACACTGACCTTACAGCCGAACGAGCGGCGGCGCGGGACGCCATCCTGCGCATGAACCACTTTCCCGTAGGCATGGAGCAATTCGGCGCAGCAGACGAGGAACAGTGGGAGATTATCAAACAGACGATTGACACCTCGGATTATTATGTGCTCATCATAGGGCGGCGCTACGGATCTGCTATCAAAACCGGCCCGAACGCCGGCATTAGCTATACCGAGATGGAATACCAATACGCGAAAAGCGTTGGTCTTCCTATACTCGCCTTTCTGCCGGACGATGATGTACCCATTCGCGCAGATCAGCTCGAAGGCGATGACAGCCGCGCAAAGCTGAATGCATTCATCGCCTCCGTTTCCGCGTCAAAACTCTTCGACCGCTGGAAAAACGCTGATGACCTCGCCGCAAAGCTCACCGCTGCGCTGCACAAGCAGTTTGAACGAACAGATCGTCCCGGATGGGTCAGAGGCGAAAACGCTGAAAAGAGTCTGCAGACCATAGTTGGGCTATTTGACAAGGTAACGGCTCTTGAAGAAGAAAACAAAAAGCTTCGGCTCCAAAGTATGAGCAGGACGCCGGAGCTCGAGATTAATCTAAGCTGCTGTGAAACGCTTTCTGCGGCGGAGGATGATTTTAACGGCTGGAAAAGCATCGAAGGCTCAGAGTACCCTTTATATAACGCAAGCGATGAAATGCTCACCATCTACATTCAGCGCATTCAACACGGAGGATATCTTGGAAATACAGACAGGCTCTGCTTTGACGACGTACCCGAAAAGCTGAGGCCCTTCGTTAATGCTAAGCAGCTTGAAGAATACAACTACGCGTTGCCCGAAAAAGAGGCCGTAAAACAGTACGACACTAATATGCACCGCTTCAGGTCAGTGAAAGCAAACGGACTCGTTCTGAATGCATCGATTTACAATTCCGGCAATGCTAAGGCAACGGACATTCACGTCGAGATTGAGTTTCCGTCTTCATTTATCGTAATGGAAAAGGAAGACGCAATATTCTTAGATGAGCCGGAACGCCCCCATATGCCCAAAAATCCTATAATCAAGGCGAAGGAAGAATACGACCGCGCTCACAGCGGCATGGCTAACATGTTCGACCTCTCTCTAGGCAAATATCTCACGGCAATGGACGCATTTGAGATAAACATGCCGCTTAAAGCCTCTGTTAAGCCCGCTTTACTTCTTCGTTCGCTGCATCCCGCAAGTTCCGCCTGGAGCCTTACCGCAGACGAGCAATCTGTCCACATATGGAAAGACAGCCTTATCCAGACGTACGAATGGGACGGCGGCGAGTTCGTAATAGCGCCCACCTCAGAGGGTGAATTCACCGTAAAAATATCCGCTATATGCGGGGAACTTCCCGAGCCTGCGGAATATGAGTACAAAATAAAAGTCGTGGACATGGGCTACTGACTAATATAAAACGAAGCCGGACTTCTTTTTCAATTTATATTAAAGCTCAGATACCGTTATCGCTGACGGTTCTGAGCTTTTGTCGTTTTTGGATTTGCCGGATTATTTTGCCAGCGCTGTGATGCGGCGATATTCGTATAATAATCCCAATTTCAGCAGAGACTACCTGCGTAAACACTGAAACACCAAAGGGAGTTTATATAATGAAAGCAACAGGCATTGTAAGAAGAATTGACGATCTCGGGCGCGTCGTCATCCCAAAGGAAATACGCCGAACCATGCATATCCGCGACGGTGACCCGTTGGAGATTTACACGGACAGAGAGGGCGAGGTTATTTTTAAGAAATACTCGCCTATGGGTGAGCTGAATTTGTTCACCGAGCAGATTTGCGAAACTTTGCATAAGTCCACCGGCAAAATAACCGCCATTACCGATAGAGAAAGCGTGGTTTCCGTTTTCGGCGCTTCAAAGCGCGAGATTCTTGAAAAGCGCATCAGCAGCGAGCTTGAAGAGCTTATGGAGGAAAGACAGAGCTACAGGCGCTCCCCTGCCGATAAAAAGCTTCCGTTTATCGCCAAGACAGAAACGCCGTGGGTTGAGATCGCTGTCCCTATTCTTTCGCAGGGCGACGTTCTCGGCTGCGTTGTCTTTCTTTCCTCAGTCGATGGTGATGAGTTCGGTGAGCTTGAGATGAAGCTTGCGACAATCGTTTCCCGCGTTCTGGCAAAGCAAATGGAATAACAAAAGCGGCACATAGGTTCGGAGCCTATGTGCCGCTTTGTGAAAAAGACAATATTGGGTTATCAGTGGATGGTGACCGGGAGGCCATACTCTTCCATGATAGCCTTGAGCTTCTGCATCTGCGCGTCGCTCGGCGGGGTCGCCTCCGCGACAGGTTTATCGCTGATACGCATATACTTGCTCACGCCGAGGTTATGGTACGGCAGAAGCTGAATGATGGTGACGGCGTCGCCAAGCTCCTTGCAGAACTCTGCCGTCTTTCTGATGTTCTCCTCATCGTTATTGAACATGGGGATGACGGGGATACGAATCTGGAACTTTGCGCCGCGCTCGGCAAGCTTCCTCGCGTTTTCGAGGATGGGCTCGTTCGGTACGCCGACCATGTCCTTGAGCTTTTTGCTGTCCATGTGCTTAAGGTCGTAAAGGTAAAGGTCAACATACGGGATAACCTTCTCGACTGTATCCCACGAAGCAAAGCCCGTGGTGTCAAGAGCCGTATGTATTCCCTCCGCCTTGAGGCGCTTTAACACCTCAACGACGAAATCGACCTGACAAAGAGCCTCGCCGCCGGAAATGGTCACGCCGCCGCCGGACTTCTCGTAGAATTTCTTATCCTGAAGCAGACGCTTAACGAGCTCGTCAACGGTATAATCCTTGCCGCAGATATAGAGCGCTCCGGGATAGCAAACATCGGCGCACTTGCCGCAGTTATCGCACAAATCGCGCTTAACGTGGACCATTTGCAGCATTTTGTTGTTAACAGGGTCTTCCCTCTGGTCGCCAAGCTCAAGCGCGCCCTTGGGGCAGGCCTTGATGCAGCGCGAATTGCAGGCCTCGGTACCCTGGCAGCGCATGGAAATCCAGCTAAGCTGCGGGTAAAAAGCCTGAGATTCGGGGCTATGGCACCAGGGACAATGCAGCGGGCAGCCCTTCAAAAAAGCGGTCGTTCTGACGCCGGGGCCGTCCTGAACCGAAAAGCCCTGTATATCGTAAAGTTTTCCGGTCAATTGTTTTTCTTCCATATATCCTCCTAAGACTGAAAGTCTGCAGCATTGTATTTATCCCCCAGAGCAAGGAGGATCGTTCAGTCATTACAACAGTACAGCGCAAAAAGCGCTGTACTGCTATAAAATCGTTTAATGAATCGAAAGGAATAACCGATAAGATCAGAAGCCCATTTCGGTTCTGCGGATAAGGTCATCCTGGCAGCCCTTGAATACCTCGACGAAGTATGCAGAGAAGCCTGCGACGCGGACGACGAGATCCTTATAGTTCTCAGGATGCTTCTGAGCGTCTCTGAGCGTATCGCTGGATACGATGTTAAGCTGGAGCTCCATTCCGCCGCCGTCGAAATAGGTCTGCATGACGTTCTGGAGCTTCTTGTTGCCGTCAGCTCCCTTGAGCGCCGTCGGGTGGAACTTCATGTTGCAGAGCGTGCCGTTGCCGTAGATGCTCTGGTCGAAGTTAAGAACGGAGTAAATGAAGGAAACGGGGCCGTTCTTATCCATGCCCTGAACATT
>JAEEUX010000227.1 GCA_016290695.1 Oscillospiraceae bacterium | reverse complement strand
GAAAAGAAGGCTGCTATATTGCAACCTGCGTATACGGCTCCTATGACTCTCCGAAAGTTTGGGTTCTGCGCCGTTTTCGCGACAAGGTCCTGCGACGAAGTGCTCCCGGGCGAGTTTTCATTGTGCTCTATTATGCCATAAGGCCGATGATTGTCCGAATTTTCGGCAAGACAAGCTGGTTTCAGCGGTTTTGGCGCGTCCGGCTTGACCGTTTCGTGGAAAGACTGCGGCGGCGCGGATCGTAGTTTTCTTTGAAGGACGACGGTTTAAACCGAAGTCATCCGGTCGCCGGTTCTTGACAATGTGTCGACGATTTAATAAAGTAGAAACAGGGAACATGAAGGAATCCTGAAACTGCCGGAAGAGCAGTCTCGCTTTGAGGAAAGCAACCTATATTTGATCGACGACAGCATTCGCGCTCTTGCCGCCCGTTTGGGCGTTGAGTCGCGGAAATTGCTCAGCCATGTGCTTGAATACCGGATGATTTGTCCATTATAAATTATATTGCGGGAAGAATATGACGTGAATAGTAATACTACATCAAATCCCATTTCATGGTTGGCGACAATTTGTCAAAAGAAGAAATGCCGGCAGAGTCTGTTATGTTATGCCGTATAGTTTTCACGAAGAGCTTCTCTCTTTTTCGTAATGAAACTCAGGCAAAGGCAAAGCTTGACGCAATTGAAGCAAAGAGGCTAAGCGAGAATTCTGCGATGGCGGAAGCAAAGACGTTTACAGAGAATCATAAATAGAGAAAAGCTTAACGTATATGCATCATAACTTGATAATTCGATTGATGAACTGGCGCTGAATATATATAAAGAAGGTTAGCCCATGATGACAATAAAGAGATCGCTGCTGATGCTGCTGCAGCTCGCCGTTGCGTTTATTCTGTCCGTCTGCGTTTCCGTCTTTGCGCCTGACCTCTTCCTTCTCCGCCTGAGTACAACAATCGTCCTTTTGGCGTTCTCAACGGCGCTGCTGATGTATTTTGGCGACCACATAATAGATCCCGGCACGCGAAAATATCTGATGAGCATCGCGGGGCACATCGTGGCGTGGATCATACTGCGCGGGGCAAAATATATCGCCTTTGAAGAAACGGGCGTTATTGCCCGCCATATCTGGTATCTCTATTATTTCCCCGCGCTTTTTATCCCCCTTATGTCGCTGTTTGCTGCGCTGTCTGTCGGCGAGGAGAGGCGGATAAAGCCCCGCTGGAAGGCGTGCGCCGCGGTTTCGGTTACGCTGCTGCTGGCTCTTACGGTGCTTACAAACGATATGCATCAGCTCGTTTTTCGTTTTCATCCCGGCTTTGCGAACTGGGATTCTGACTACTCACATACCTTTGTGTTCTACCTGGTTTATGGGTGGATTGCGCTTTTGTTCATCGCTGCCGTCTATGTCCTGTTTTCACGCTGCCGTGTTTCTGCCAGCCGCAGGCTTATCTGGATCCCCATGCTTCCTGCTTTCTTCGGGGTACTTTATCTGAGCTTGTGCACCCTGGATTTATGGCCGAAGGTGAACGGTACCTTGTTAGGGGAATACCCGGAGGCTGTTTGCTTTACTATGGCAGGCACGTGGCTCGGCCTTATGTATATCGGCCTCATTCCGTCAAACGTGAGGTATGGGGAGCTGTTTGAGCTTTCTGGCATTTCGGCGCAGATTTCAGACCGGGACTACCGCATCATTTACAAAAGTCCGACGGCTGCAGCGCTTTCGCTGCAGGAGCTCAGCTCCGGAACGGATATCTCCATAGACGTCAATACCCGCATTCACCGAAAAGAGGTCCATGGCGGCTTTGTCTATTGGCAGGATGATATTACCGAGCTTAACAGGATCAACGAAGAGCTGTGGGAGGCGGGCGAGCGCCTGGGGGAGAAGGCGGAGCTTCTGCGCCTGGAAAACAAACTGAAGGAAGAACGGGCTCAGATCGAGGCAAAAACGAGAACTTACGACGAAATTGCCGAAAGAGTATCCGAGCCGTCCCGGAAAATATATGAGCTTTGTACATACGCCGAACGGCACCCCGAAAGCTATGCCGCCGAGATGAAAAAGGTCTGCCTTTTGGCGGCCTACATAAAGCGTTTTGCCAATCTCTCCCTTTTGGCGGCAGACAGCTCCCGCGTTGATTCCACCGAGCTGTATCTTGCCGTGCAGGAGTCTCTTCGATATGTCGGCAACCTGGGCATTCCTGCCCAAATAAGCTTATCCGAAAGAGGGAGTCTCGCCGCTTGGAGCGTACTGCGGAGTTATGAGCTTTTTGAACAGCTTTTGGAGCAGGCGCTCCCGGCTCTGCGAGGCGTTCAGTTATCCCTTCGTAAGAATGCGCTGAAATGTCTTTTTGAGGGTGCGATGCTGAAGCTGCCCTCCGGCGCCTCAGCCGTCTTGACGGAGGAGGATGGAAGCTCCTTCGTCCTGATCCCGTTGGAAGAGGGGGGTGAAGCCTTATGAAGCCCTTTATCCTGCTTCCCGTGCTGCTGCAAAATGCCGTATGTCTATGGGCGCTTTTGGTTTGCTTCGGCGGGATAGCGGACACGATGCTTCTTTTCAAGCAAAGGCGTTATCGTTCCTGCGCTCTGTCTGTCCTTTGCTTTGCGCTCGGCTATTTCCTCTTTCATGTGTGCAGGGAGGGCACGGAGCTTCGGCTTAAGGGGCATGCCGCGCAGCTTGCGCTGTATCTTCTTAACCGGCCCTTTGTGATGTTCCTGTTTCTGCTCTGCCTCGCTTCGGTTGTATGCGTTTGCCTTTTCATCAGTATACGAAGATGGAGAATGACGCATATCTCGTCGGCCTCCATAAAGGAGAGCGTGGATCTCCTGCCCGCCGGTATATGCTATTATCTGGATGAAGGGCAGTGCATCCTCGTAAACCATCGGATGAATGACATCTGCTTTTCGCTGGCGGGGCGAAGCCTGCAAAACGGAGCGGCTTTTTATGAGCTTGTGAAGGATAAAAAGGTTCATGCCCTCTCCGACGGCACGGCAGTTTCCTTCAGATACCGCGTTTTTAACTATCAGGGCGTGCCGCTGCATGAACTAATCGCGGACGATATAACGGAGCTATATGAAAAGAGCGAAGAGCTGCGCCGGGATAACGAAAAGGCCGGACAGCTCGCTGCGGACATGAAGGCCTACGGCGAAACCATTACGGATACCGTCCGCCGACAGGAGATACTTCAGGCGAAGGTCAGCATCCATGATGAGATGAACCGGATGATACTTGCGACGAAGAAGACGACCGAAGGTCCCTGTGACGCGAAGGAGCGTAATGCCGTCCTGAAAATGTGGCGCACTCAGACGCTGCTGCTGGGCAAGGAGGCCGGCGCGGAAAAAAGCAGAAACGTGGTTTCCGATCTGAACACGCTCGCTTCGGCCATAGGTATCCGCCTTGAGTGGAACGGAACGCCGAAAACGGCCTCGAAACTGGCGCTTTCCATCTTCCTTTCTGCGGCGCGGGAGGCTATGACAAACGCGGCAAAACACGCTGATGCTAAGCTGCTTTTGATTGCTGTCAGCGAAAGCGATACCGAGCTTTCCGCCTCGTTTACAAATGACGGCCGTCGTCCCGCATCTCCTATCACAGAGAGCGGAGGGTTGAAAACACTGCGGGAACGCATAGAGAAAGCCGGAGGGCAGATGCGGACGGACGCTGCGAACGGCTTTGCCCTTATGATTACCATTCCGAAGGAGGAAAAGACTGATGCCCTATAATGTGTTGATAGTAGAGGATCAGGAGATGCCGAGGCAGCTCTTTGAAATTTTTGTGCAAAGCGACCCGAGCTTCAATCATGTCGCCTCCATTTCCAACGCTTCACTCGCCGCTGATTTTTGCAGCCACGGAAGAATCGATCTCATACTCATGGATGTGATGACGGAGCTGGGAAGCAGCGGACTTGACGCCGCCGAAGAAATAAAGAAAAAATACCCCAAGGTCAAAATCGTCATTGTAACAAGCATGCCCGAGGCTTCATGGCTCAAACGGGCAAAGGAGATAGGCGTCGAAAGCTTTTGGTATAAGGAGGAACAGAAGGAGCCTATCCTTGCCGTAATGGAGCGTACCATGGCGGGA
>JAEEUX010000226.1 GCA_016290695.1 Oscillospiraceae bacterium | reverse complement strand
CTGAATTATTCTTCTGCGGGAGCTTCAGCGGCAGCGGCTTCCTCAGCAGGAGCCTCGGCCTCTGCGTCCTGGCCCTGACGGCCTTCGATAACGGCGTTAGCCATAGTAGCGGAAATGAGACGGATAGCTCTGATAGCATCGTCGTTTCCGGGGATAACGTAATCAACCTCGTCGGGGTCGCAGTTCGTGTCGACGATAGCGACAACGGGGATACCGAGCTTTCTTGCCTCGGCAATGGCATTTCTTTCCTTTCTCGGGTCGATGATGAAGAGAGCGCCGGGGAGCTTCTTCATGGCCTTAACGCCGCCGAGATATTTTTCAAGCTTCTCAATCTCGTTGGTAAGCTTAATAACTTCCTTCTTGGGAAGGATATCAAAGGTGCCGTCCTCCTGCATTCTGCGGAGCTGTGCGAGACGGTCAACGCGGGTACGCATGGTCTTGAAGTTAGTGAGCATGCCGCCGAGCCAGCGAGCGTTCACGTAATACATGCCGACTCTCTCAGCCTCTTCCTTAACGGCTTCCTGAGCCTGTTTCTTCGTACCGACAAAAAGGATGTTCTGGCCGTTCGCCGCGAGGTCGCGTACGAAGTTATAGGCCTCTTCGAGCTTCTTGACGGTCTTCTGAAGGTCGATGATATAAATACCGTTGCGCTCCATATAAATATACGAAGCCATTTTGGGGTTCCAGCGTCTGGTCTGATGGCCGAAATGTACGCCGGCCTCCAGAAGCTGCTTCATGGATACTACTGACATGTTTTTTCCTCCTGTTTTTTGTTTTCTTCCTCCGCTCCGTCATCCTGTGCCCCCACCGTAAGGCACATGAAGCACAGTCGGCAAGCGTGAGTAATACCCTCCTATATAGAACGGGCTTTAGTATATTACCATAAAAAGGCGCTGTGTGCAAGCTTTTTTATCGTTTTTTTCGATTATATTTTTTGCTCTTTTCTGTTGCTTAACGAATAATAATATTGTATAATATAACCATAAATTCTATGCGGCGGCATTTTTTAAGCCTTACCGCAAAAAGGAGTGTATTTAAAAAATGGCAAACCTCGATAAAGTAACTGATTTCCTGAAAGACGCAGGCGCTTTCTTCTACGCCACCGTCGACGGCGATAAGCCCCGCGTTCGCCCCTTCGGCTTCTACATGGTCTATGAAGACAAGCTTTATTTCGGCATGGGCAAGCAGAAGCAATCCTTCGCGCAGACCGTCGCCAACGGCAACTTTGAAATCTGTGCGATGAACGCGAAGAGACAGTGGATCCGCATCCGCGGCAACGCCGTCCTCGACGACCGTGCCGAGGTCATGGACAAGGTCTTTGAAGTCGCCCCCTACCTCAAGAACCTCTACAATGAGCAGACCGGCAACGTCCTCGGCAACTTCCGCATCGAGAACGGCTATGCCGAGATCGCCGACATGGCGGGCAGCTTCGAGAGCTTCGAGTTCTAAGCTGAACCTGAATTACATATCCCGAAAACCGCAGCCTTTTAAAACGAGGGCTGCGGTTTTATTTTTCGGCAATTTGCCCCGGACGCTTCGCCGTCACTCCGCGATTATCTCCGCGACGCCCTTTATCCATTTTCTGATGTCGTTCTCTACTATCAAACGCAGCGGCGCGCCGTCGTTCATGCCGTTATAACCTGGCGAAGTCTTCGAGCCGACAAGCGGAGATCCCGCAGCGCCCCAGACAAGCAGCGGCGGGAGCCTGCGCCCCGTCTGAAAATTGCTCTCAACGCCATTCAGCACCGTCTCCGCTTCAACGGAGCAGCCGAAGCCTGAAGCGGAAACGGCGCGTATCTGAGCCGGAAACGCGGCGCCCTCCGGCAAAAAATGCTCAATGAGCTGCCTCAGGCGAATTCCCTCAAAGGCGCAGCGCCCGTCCCGCGCGGCGAAAAAGTCCGCTAAGCGGTCGATTTCCGGCAGAGCGCGGAGCTTAACGCGCGTTTCCTCGCCGTAAATTCTGAGCAGCAGCTCCCCTTCGGGAAGCTCGCTCGCGCTGATCGGCGCCGGCAGCGCCCCGGTGGAATAGTCCTCGACCTCCCGCTCGAAGCGGTAATCCCCCGCCTCGCCCACAGCCACAGCCGCGAGCCAGCGCCCGCAGTTCGGCGCGTTCGAGCCCTCCGCCTCAAAAACGAGGCGCAGCGGCCCGCCGGAATTATCCGCCGCGGCGTCGTAGCCCTCCTCCGCCGTAAACTGCTTATAAAGCGGCTCGCGCCCCGTCGGCCCGACAAGCGGCAGCCCCCGAGTTTCATAAGCGATTATCGCGGGCTTTTTCATCGCGCGGAGCTCGCCGAGCGAAAAGCTCACAGTGAACGAATCCTTAAAAAACGCCCTGACAGAAGTTCCGTCGTCAAGGCAGTCCGCCGCAAGCATTTCCGCAAGCGCTGCGAGCTTCACGCCCGTATACGGAATCTCCCTCGCTTCTCCACCGCTCGTAACGAGGCGGTAGACGCCGCTGTATTCTATGCCCCGCTCCTTGGCAAACGCAGAAAGAGACTGCGGCGAGAACTCCGTTTCCTTCATGCCCGCGCCCAGAATGCGCAGGCAATCATCCAGATACTTCACTTTTCCGCCCTCCGATTGTGATTATTACCACCGTCGCGATTATCATGATGAAGGCGGCGATGTCCGCCGCGTAAACGGGCGTACCGAGCCAAAGCACCGCCAGCAGCTCCGCCGTGATGGGCTCAACAGAGGCATATAGGCTCGCCCGCGTCGCGCCGACCAGCTTTACCGCGACCATGTAAAGCGCGAAGCCGAACACGCTCCCGAGCAGAATGATAACGCCCACCGCGAGCCAGCCCGCCGCGTCGAGCGAAACGCTGAAGCGCCAGCTCCGCATGATTATTCCGAGCGCGACACCGCCTATTATCATCGCCCAGCCCAGCAGCATCGGCGCGGGGTACTTTTCCATCAGCTTGCGCGGCAGAAGCGTATAGATCGCAACCGTGAGTGCCGAAAGCAGCCCCAGCGCGACGACCTTCCACGAAACAGCGAGCGTCGCAGGCTTCCCGTGCGTAGCAAGCAGAAACACTCCCGCGAGCGCGAGGACGAGCGCAGCGAGCTCATACGCGCGAGGCCGCTTCCTCTCGCTCACGCAAACATAGCTCATTATCATCACCGGCGCGACGTACTGCAAAACCGTCGCCGTTCCGGCGTTTGAAATTTCGATAAGCAGAAAATAGCTGTACTGGCATAGCATGAGCCCGACGAGTCCGTAAGCGACGAGCCGCGCCGCTGAGCGCGGGCTTTCCCAGACCTTAAAGGTCTTCTTTCCGTCCTTTATGACAAAAAACACCGTCAGAACAAGCCCCGCCGTAAAAAGACGAACCGGCACAAGCCAGCTTGAGCTGACGTCGTAATTCTGAAAAAGGAACTGCCCGCAGGCGCCCGAAAGCCCCCAGCACACCCCGCCGAGTATGGCGATGAGCGTTCCGAGAAATTGTTGGTTTTTCATGTGATGCTGTCCTTCCAAAAGCATATGCAGGATGGTTTCCCACCCTGCATATGATAGCTTATATTGGTTTTATTTTCAAGCGAAAGTGTCGCTCTGCGTGTATGACCGCAAATTAAATAACAGCGTTAACTATTTAACCTTCGACAAGCATGAATCTCGCTCATCAAATTATACCGGTGAGCGCATAAAGCTGTATCCAATACAAATAGGAGGCAACATTAACATTTTGTCCCTCGGTGTACGAGCCAATGGTAACGCACACAGCTTCTCCCTTGTCATTTAAGAGCACTCCACCGCTGCTTCCCGGGGAAATTGATGCAGATATCTGAGCGAAAATATAATCATCGCCGAACGAAAGTTTGCCGTTTGATACCAGGCCCTCGCTTATGGAACTTGAAAGACCTAAAGGATAGCCTATAGTATAGATTCTTTCTCCTCCGCTAAAGACTTGATTAGTCATTTTCAAAAATGGGAAATTGTTTCCGTTAACTTTTATCACCGCCAAATCCAAATCTTCATTTCTCCAAACGACGCTCGCGGTATAGTAGCTCTCATCCTCAAGATATACGTCTATTTCCAAAGCATCATCAACAATGTGGTTGCAAGTTACCGCCAAGCC
>JAEEUX010000225.1 GCA_016290695.1 Oscillospiraceae bacterium | reverse complement strand
GGGGAGCGAACGCGCTTCGCGCGGACGACCTCTCAGACTCGCGCTATGCGCGAGCCAGCTCCCCTTATCCAAGGGGAGCGAAGGGGGAGCGGGGCGGGGGCGCGGGAGGAGCCATGGAGGTGCATGCTATTCTTTACCCTCGACCTCTCAGTCAGCTACGCTGACAGCTCCCCTTATCCAAGGGGAGCGAAGGGGGTGCGGGGCGCGGGGGGTGCGCGGAGGGGAGCGAAAGAAAAATAACAAGAACGAGGTGATTGCATGAATTACGGAGAATTTCGGGACGCGGCGCTTATGCTGGCGGACCGGTACAGCACGGGCGGGGCGGCGCTCGACGCAAAATACAACAATCAGGCGGACAGGCTCATAAAGCTGCCGTATTTTGCCGATTCTGCGCAGCTTCTTATAGCGACCACGGCGCGGCCCATCGCGGCGCTGGCTTCGCTTATACCGGAGGACGCAGAGGGGGCGGAGGGCGCATATCTGCGCTTTTCGCTGCCGGAGGACTGCTGGAGGCTGACGGGGCGGGGGCTCGGCGTCGTGCGCGGGGGTGAATTTTCGCGCTCGGGAGATTATCTTGAGCTCGGAGGCGGGGCGATACTCGTTCCGAGGGCAAGCTTTGGGGCCGTGACACTCGAATATTACCGTTATCCGAGGCAGCTCGGCCCGTCGCCCGAGGATGGGGCGGAGCTTGACAACGTCCCGGAGGCGCAGGCGGCGCTGCCCTGTTACGCGGCGGCGCAGCTCATGATGAACGAGAATAATTCCTTTGCCTATTCGGCGCTCATGGGGCAGTTCGAGGCGCGGCTTGAGCGAATGCGCGCGGCGCTGCGGGCGCAGGAGGGGCTTGTGCGCGACGCTTACGGAGGGCCGGGGAATGAGGCTTAAATTACCGGCTCTGCCGAAGCCGCCGAAGACTTATTCCGTTACGCTGGAGGGGCTTTCGGGCGGGCTTGACCTGGCTAACATCAGCTACCGCGTTGCCCCGCACCGCTCGCCCGCGATGAAGAACATGTGCTGGCGCGGCGGGGCGCTGGCTTCACGGCGCGGGCAGAGACTCGCTGCGCCTTCGCCGGGGGGCGAAGGGCGCGCGGCGGCGCAGAGGGAATGGAACGGGGCGCTTTTTTTCCACATCGGAAGCTCCGTCTATGCCATGGACTGCGCCACTGAGGCCGTCAGCCGCGTTTGCGGCGGCGTCGGAAGCGTGGGCGGCAGCTTTTTTGAGTACGGCGGCGCGCTGTACTACAAGACGCGCGGGGCATATATCAGAATAACGCCCGCGTCCGGCGCCGGCTTCGCCGCCGCGCCCGTTGAGCCCTACGTCCCCGTGACGCTTATAAACGCCGACCCTGCGACGGGCTCGGGCGACACGTATCAGCCGGAGAACCGGCTTTCACCCTGCAAAACCGTATGGTACACCGCCGCGGAGGGCGTGAGGGATTATCATTTGCCCGTTAAGGCCGAGCGCGTCGTTTCCGCGGAGGTGAACGGCGCGGCGGCTGCCTTCAGCTACAGCTCCGCGACGGGCGTCGTGAGCTTTTCCGCCGCGCCCGCGGCCCTGGGAGCCAACGGCGTGAGAATATGCTACGAAAAGGCCAACGACGAAGCGAAGGCTGCGATAGATTCCTGCGTTTACGCCGAGGTGTACGGCGGCGCGACGGGGCTTTGCATAGTGATGGCGGGCAGCCAGGCGCAGCCGGAGGCTTACTTCTGGAACGCAAACCACGCCGCCATGGACGCGGGTTATTTCCCCGTGGACTGCTATAATCTCGCCTCCGGACCCGTGACGGGCTTCGGCAGGCAGCAGAGCGCGCTGGTGATTTTTTCGGAAAACTGCATCGGCAAGGCAAGCGCCGAGACGCGCGAGATTGCCGGACGCAGCTACGTGAACCTGCCATACTCGCAGATAAACGCGGCGCTAGGCTGCGACGTTCCGGGCAGCGTTCAGCTCGTTGAGAATAACCTCGTCTTTGCTTCGAGGCGCTCCGGGGTTTACCAAATACTCAGCACGAGCGCCTCGGGCGAAAACGGCATCCTGCGCCTGAGCGGGCGCATCGAGGGCGGCGAGCGGAAGAAGGGGCTTCTCAAAACCCTCGGCGCCGGGGCCGTGAGCTTCGACGACGGGGAGCGCTACTGGCTCGTTTCGGCGGGCGAGGCGTGGCTTTGGGATTACAGCATCAGCGGCGCGGGCGACCCGAGCTGGTTTTATTTCACGAACATAGACGCCGCGGCCTTCGCGGGGACGCGGGAGAAAACCTATCTTCTCCGCCATGACGGGGGCATAGCATCGTTTTATGATTCGTTCAACGATTTCGGCGCGGCTATTGAGCGGGAATATGAGTTTGCCGCGCAGAGCTTCGGGGCGGAGGACGCCCTCAAAAACGTCGAGGAAATGGCGCTCACCGTCGCCTCCGAGACGGACAGCCTCATGCGTCTTGAGTACAAGAGCGACAGGCTCCGCCGCGAGGACCCGCTGCCCATCCGCGCTTACAGCGCGAGGCTCATCCCGCGCAATCTCACATACCGGATGCTCAGCGTCGGCAATTTCGCGCACACGGTCGTCCGCGCGCCGCGAGCTCTGGGCGTGAAGCATTTTTCCGCGCGGCTCTATAACAATGAGCGCGGGCAGGACATGAGCGTTATATCGGCAAAAATAATCTTTAAATACGCAGGGAGGGAACGGTAATATGCCGCTCAGAAGACTGAATTTTACGAAAAACTGGACAAACAGCGAGGATTTTGCGAGTTACGAGGACAGCGAGGAGCGCGTCCGCGCGGATCTGCAGCTATTGCACGACGAAGCGAAGGACGCGCTGAACGAAGCCGTGGACACGCTCTCCTCGCCCGCCGGGGCAGCGAACGTGGGCGCGATGGCCCCGCAGGGTCTGAACGGGGCGAACGTACAGGAGCTCATCAACTCCCTCGCTTCGGCCCTCGCCACCGTGGGCGAAGTGAGCGGAGGCGGCGGGGAGGAGCTTGCCGAGCTCGTTACCCAAAGGCTCAGGCAGACGATTTTATCCGACTACTACACGGCGCAGCAGCTTGACGCGCTCATCGCGGCGCTCGGGGTGGAGGCCGTGGCGGCGCGCGTCGCGGCAATCGAAGCGAAACTCCGCACGGACGGGGTCATCGCGGCGGAAATAGTGGCCGAAACGCTGTACTCCGTGCATTGCGCGGAGCTGCCCGATGAAGCGTCCTACGCCGCGGGTTCGGCGAGCGGCACGCTTTTCGACGGGACGAAGCTCATGGCGCTGCATTTTGTCGACGGCAGCGTCACGCTCAAGAGCTTCAACATTTTTACGGGCGTGACGACGGAGCTCGCCCTTCGCGGCGACGCGATAAGCTTTTCCTCGAACACGGCGTCTTACCACACCGTTCTCTGGACGGACGAGGAATGCAAATACATCATACTGAAGGTGGGCAGCGGGTTCTACCTCGTGAGCCTTGTGAGCGGCTATTGCTCGGCGCTTGCCAGCGGCAGCGACTGTTTTTACCGCGGGACGGTGAAAAACGGCGGCGTTATCACGACGATGATCTTCCGCACTTCGCAGCTTTATTTCTACCGCCGCAGAGTGACGGGGGACGGCGCCGCGAGCCCGTCTGTCACGCCGCTCAGCACCGTTACGGAGGCAGGCGGGTCCAACGACATGGTGATCGGCCCGTGCAGCGCGACGCATTTTGCCGTTTTCAAATACGGCGCGTCGGACTCGAAGATAAAGATTTACGAAGCCTCGGGCATGGCGTCGAGCGCGGAGCATTCGACGGGGCTTGCCGGCGCTTACGTCTACGACGGGGCGCGCTATAT
The DNA here is from genome assembly GCA_016290695.1 of Oscillospiraceae bacterium. GTDB lineage: Bacteria > Bacillota > Clostridia > Oscillospirales > Oscillospiraceae > RGIG6375. The sequence continues at coordinate 281 of JAEEUX010000225.1, read as the reverse complement.
CTCCGGCGCGAGCTATTTCATGCTTTATAAGCAGAACGGGAATTATCTCGCCAAATGCAGCTTTTCCGGCTCGGGCGGCTCGATTACGCCGACGCTCCGGCTGAATTCCTCGCCCCTGCAGAGCCTGAAGCTTCTCGCTCTCGCGGGCGGCACGCTCTACGGCGTTTACTCGCGGCAGCTCTATGTGATGGACGCTTCAACTCTCGCGGTGAGGGAGGTTCGCGATATAGCGGAGCCGGCGGATAACGGCCTCGTCTCGCTGATGAATACGGCTCTGGGCG
>JAEEUX010000224.1 GCA_016290695.1 Oscillospiraceae bacterium | reverse complement strand
TTTCGCTTCGGGCGTTCTCTGCTTCGAGCTGGGCGATTACGGCCTCCGTCCGCAGCGCTTCAAACTCGCGCTTTGTCTTTTCCGTGTCTGCAAGAGCGGTGACGGTCTGGGCGCGGGCGTCCATTGCCACGCGTTTGAGTCTTTCAGCCTCTATGCGGACGCTCTCAGTTTCCTTTTTAACCTTTTCAAGCTCGACCTTGGCGAGCTCTGCCTCGGTCTTTGCCTTTTCGGCTTCAATGCGGATGCTGTTTGCCTCGTTCCGCGCGCTTGCGGCATCTTTTCTGGCTTCATCCGCCTCCGTTTTTGCGGCTGCCTCGGCAGTCTGGCTCGCCTCGCACTGGGCGCGGAAGCGATCCGTTTCGGCTTTCGCGGCGGCCGCCTCGGTCCGGGCCGTTTCCGCTTCCGCCTTTGCCGCGTCGCGCTCCATCTGCGCGGCTGCTATCTCCGCGCGGGCGTTTTCTATCGAGAGAAGGGCCTTGCCGGTCTCGCTCTTTGCGCTTTCGCTCTCCGTCTGCGCCGTCGCCGCTTCACTTTTGGCAAATTCCGCCTCGATGCGAGCCTTGTTAAGCTCTGTTTTGGCTATGGATACCTCCGCGACGGCGGCCTGTGCAAGATCCTTTTGCCGCGCCGCTTCTTCCTTGGCAAGCTCGGCTTCCTTTACGGCGGCGGCAGTTTCCTGCTTTGCCTTTTCCGCTTCGCCGCGCGCATTTTCCGCTTCAAGCTTTGCCACGGCGATATCTCCCCGCGCTGTCGCGAGGGCGAGGGCGGACTCCGCAGCCTCGGTCTTTGCCGCAGTTTCGGCGGATTTGGCGGTTTCTGCCTCGCGCCGTGCTATCTCCGTTTCCGCGCGGGCCAGATCAATCTCGCGGCGTGCGACCTCCAGCTCATGCTTTAATTCGGAAGCCGCAACCTCGGCCTCCTCGGCCCTTTTGTTCGCTTCTTCAAGCTCCTCGGCTTCCGCCTGCGCCGCGTAGTCATAGGGCTTTTCTTCGACGGCGGAACCGTCCTCCCAGGAACAGACAGTGTATTTGCCCGTCTCCTCGGAAACGGCAAGGAACATGTTGCTTTCGAGAAGCTTATCAAATTCGAGGTCAATTATGGCCTTGAAGCTGTCCGGCATGAATATTTCGGGGGGATTATTGCGCGAAAAACGCATGAGCTTCTTCTGCTCGGGAAATTCGGGGCGTTTCAGGTCCGCCAGCGCGTTGATTGCGAAAGCGGAGTTCTGGTCGCGCAGACAGTCCTTCCCGCCGCGCGATCCGGTGACGCGCCTGCTGCCGACAAGGGACTTCACCTTTGCCAGCACGTTCACGCTGATATTGCTGAAAAGCTCCGGCGCACAGGGGATCATCGGGGCAGGGCAGCGCATAGTCTTCGGCATGTCGAGCCCATCACATCCGAGCTCGCGCGAGGCGAGCCGGAAAGCAAAATCGTAATAGAGCTTGCGCGCCTGGCACACGGCGAAGGAATCGGGATCCGCGCCGAAAATGTACTCCGCCTTGGCGGAAGCATAGGATTTTATTCTGATAAGGTTCGCCCACTGGTTTATAGCGTTGCCGGTCTTGTATTCGGAAACGCGGGAAAAAATCGCTTTGCCTATTTCGTCTTCCGCGGAAAGCTTGTTTACCCAAAGCTCTTCAAGGCTTATACCCTCGCTAATGCAGATAAAATCTATCATGCAGTCAAGAGAAATGAGGCGAAAATCATCGTCCTGTTTTATGCGGCAGTAGGGATGGCAGTGTATAACGAGCTCGCGCAGCGCGAGCGTCTGGTCGAGGGAAAGAGGCGACCCCAAAAGATATTTGGAGGCGGCGTCTATGCACTGTTCCCAAAAGAGATCAAAGTCACTTTCGATGAAGCGGATAAGCGTATCGCCCAGAGGCAGCTTGAACAGAGAATCCGCTCCGGAAAGGGAATATGAAATTGTTTTGTTCATTATTCTGCCTCCAAAATTAAGAAAGATGCTGTAATTGATAAAACTAAGCAAAATTTATCGCAATGCCGACAGGATATACAATTACATAATACATATTATCATGTTTTTTTGCTTTTTTCAACAGATACATATCATATATAACAATTTCCGCGCTCATATTTTCGCTGCCGCGCGCGGTGCGGGCGCCGTTTAAACCCCAACAAGCGCCGCCAAGCTCGGTTAACCGCGTTATTTCGCCTTGATCAGACGAAAAACCAACAACAAATCCACAGCCCCCGATTCAGCCGTCATTTGCTCCAAACGCTTGACAAATGCTGCATCTTGGAGTTAATGTTAGATACACAATGAGTTGAAAGCAACCGCAGAGGCGGCAAAGCAGGGAAAACGCCGCCTCCCTCCAAGGAACGGAGAACGAAATATATGACGTTGAAGGACATGAAAGCCGGCCAGTCCGCACGAATAACCGAGGTCGGCGGCGACGGCGCTCTGCGCCAGCATTTTCTCGATATGGGCGTCATCCCCGGCACGGAGATAACGCTTATCAAATTCGCCCCCATGGGCGATCCGATGGAGCTCATGATTCACGGCTACGAGCTCACGCTGCGCCTTGCCGACGCGGAAAAAATACAAATTGAGCCGCACAGCGGCAAAAAAACGCAGTACCCCGACCCGGCGAAGGCCATCGGCGCCGCGCGCGAGCATCCGGGTCTCGGCGAAGGCGGAAAATACCACGTCAAGGCCGAGGAAGACCCGCTCCCCAAGGAGCGGACGCTCAGCTTTGCCCTCGCGGGCAACCAGAACTGCGGCAAGACGACGCTTTTTAACCAGCTCACCGGCTCGAACCAGCATGTCGGCAACTTTCCCGGCGTCACGGTGGACAGGAAGAGCGGCCAGATAAAGGGCTATGCAAACACCCTCGTCACCGACCTTCCCGGCATCTACTCCCTTTCGCCCTACAGCGCCGAGGAGATAGTTTCGCGCCGCTTCATCCTTGAGGAAAAGCCTACGGGCATAATAAACATAGTGGACGCGACGAACATCGAGCGAAACCTTTATCTCACGCTCCAGCTCATGGAGCTGGAGGTCCCGATGGTGCTGGCGCTGAACATGATGGACGAGGTTCGCGGCAACGGCGGCTCCATAGACATAAACACAATGGAGGATATGCTCGGAATACCTGTCGTCCCCATATCGGCGGCGAAAAACGAGGGCGTCGACGAGCTCGTTGCCCATGCGCTGCACGTCGCCAAATATCAGGAACGCCCGGGCCGCAACGATTTTTGCGGCGAAACACACAGGGGCGGCGCTGTGCACAGATGTCTCCACGGCATCATGGAGCTTATAAGCGACCATGCGGATACGGCAGGCCTGCCGAACCGTTTCGCCGCGAGCAAGCTTATCGAGGGCGACGAACTCGTTACCTCCGCGCTGAAGCTTTCGGAGAACGAAACGGAGATGATAGAGCATATCGTCCTGCAAATGGAGCGGGAGAGCGGGCTCGACCGCGCCGCCGCTATGGCGGATATGCGCTTTACCTTCATCAAATCGCTCTGCGCCGCCTCCGTCGTAAAGCCTGCCGAGAGCAGGGAGCACCTTCGCAGCCGCAAAATGGACGCCTTCCTCACAGGGAAATATACCGCGCTTCCCGCGTTTATCTGCATAATGGGGCTCGTTTTCTGGCTCACCTTCAACGTGATAGGCGCGTGGCTGCAGGGGCTTCTTGAGGCGGGGATAGACCGGTTGGCGCAGCTCTGCGAGGCCGCGCTCGACGCGGCCAACGCCGGAGATATTCTCCATTCGCTTATTATAGACGGGATTTTCAGCGGCGTCGGAAGCGTTTTAAGCTTCATCCCGATAATCGTCGTGCTCTTCTTCTTCCTGTCGCTTCTTGAGGACAGCGGCTATATGGCGCGCGTTGCCTTCGTTACAGATAAGCTCCTGAGAAAAATCGGCCTTTCCGGGCGCAGCATCGTGCCCATGCTCATAGGCTTCGGCTGCACCGTCCCGGGCGTTATGGCCAGCCGCACCCTCCCCTCGGAGCGGGACAGGAAAATGACCATCCTCCTCACGCCCTTCATGAGCTGTACGGCGAAGCTCCCGATTTACGGCTTTTTCACGGCGGCGTTTTTCCCGGGACGCGGCGGGCTTATTATGATAGG
>JAEEUX010000223.1 GCA_016290695.1 Oscillospiraceae bacterium | reverse complement strand
ATGACCTTTTCCCTTGCCATCCCCATGGCGGCATACCTCTTTCCCTGCGTTTACGGCTGCATTGTCACGGTGGCGGACTTAATAATGCTGTATATGACGGTTAAAGCCTCGGGCTTTACTGCTCCGCTGGTCAATCTGTTTGTGTTCTTCATCTTTCAGATAGTCGTCGGCATAAACTTTATGCGGCTCAAGGCGAAATATGCCGAGCGCATAGTGGACGAGCAGGCAAACGCCGAGATAGACATTATGACAGGTTTTTATAACCGCCGTGTCTATGAGGAGGACGTTAAGAGCCTCACGAATAGGCCTCCCAAGGATGAGCTTATCTACATTTCCGTTGACCTGAACGGCCTCAAGGAAGTGAACGACCATTACGGCCATGAGACGGGCGACGAGCTTATAATCGGCGCGGCGCAGTGCATGAGCCGCTGTTTCAGAGAAAAAGGAAAAATATACAGGCTCGGAGGAGACGAATTCGTTGTCCTGCTTTCCGCAGAGAAAAAAGAGCTCGGCGAGCTCTTTTCGGAATATGAAAGCTGCCTTGCCTCATGGTCAGTCGATAACGATTTGATTCTCAGCACGGCTTACGGATATGCCTGCCGCTCGGATTATCCGGGGCTTGGATTAATCGAACTCGCCAAAATAGCGGACGGCAGAATGTACGAAGCCAAGGTACGTTATTATAAAAAAAGCGGGAACGACAGACGCATCAATATGCGTCCGGCGGCTCAGCAGGACTGAAACAACAGAATATACAGCGCCGCAAGCGGGCTTTTTAAGGGAACAACCGTGGCTTGCGGCGCTTTTGCCGTTTTTGAGGGCAATTCAGTTGAAGGAGGGCGGGGTTACGTTAGCCTTTGGGAAGGGACTGCCGGCAGGCGAGGGCTCGGAGAGAGAAAAATACATCCTTGCGGCCTTCGTCGTCCCAAAGTCCTGGTTTGAGCCGCTGCTCTGGACCTTGTTGAAGGCTTCGCGGAACATGGCATTGTGAGCCTCCTCACGGTTGAGCAGGAAGTCTATCGTTTCACGGACGCATTTGTCGTTTATCTGGCGGTAAAGGTACTCGTAAACCACCTTCGCCCTCTGCTCGGAAGCGATGTTGGAGAGAAGATCCGCGCAGAGATCGCCCGTTACGGTGACGTAGTCGCCCGTCCAGGAATAGCCGGAGGCGTTTATGAGGCCGGGGTTGAGACCGAGCTGAACGTGCGTCTGGATCTCGCCCGCGCCGATCGAGGCGAAGTCTACCTCGTGGCCGTTGAGCATGTTTATCGTCGCGCCGACCATTTCCATGTGTCCGAGCTCCTCGGCGGCTATGTCGAGGAATAGATCCTTTATCTCAGGGTCCTTTACTCGGAAGCTCTGCGCCATATACTGCATCGCGGCCTTCATTTCGCCGTTGCCGCCGCCAAGCTGTTCCTGCAAAAGAACCGCGTACTGCGGATTCGGCTTCTCCACCGAAACTGGATGGAAATACTGCTTTTCGTGTTTGAACATAATATTACCTCGCTTCTCGCTGGCTTATAATCGATAATATTATGCCCGCGGCGGAGGCTTTTATCCCTTAAACAAGCAGCGGCTGGAGCTGTTTTCCCATCATCGCGGCGGCAAGCGTCTCGGGAATGAGCGAGAAGTCCGCGACGAGGGAGGTCGGCTTTGCTTCGGGGTCATCCTGCCCGAAGGGCACGAAGTATATGTTTTTGCGGTTCAGCAGCTTTCCGAGCCCGGAGGCGGAGGCAGATAGTCCGTCGTTCGTCGAAACGGCGAGAACAACGGGACGCGCGTTGCGAAGCTGCGATTTGCAGGCCATCGTAACGCAGGTGTCGGTTATTCCGGCAGCGAGCTTTGACAGGGTGTTTCCCGTGCAGGGGGCGACGATCAGGATGTCGAGCAATCTCTTGGGGCCTATCGGCTCCACTTCCTGCAGGCTCGTAAGCGCCCTGCGGCGGCATATTGCCTCCAACTCGGCGCGAAAATCCTCTGCCGCACCAAAGCGCGTGTCGCAGGAGGCGGCAACGGGAGAGAGTATCGGTGTTATGTCATATTCGGCGGAGAGCTCACGCAAGACGCGAAGAACGCGCTCAAAGGTGCAGAATGAGCCTGTCAGGGCAAATCCAAGCCTTATTTTATCCACTATATCATCTCCGATTCGGCTAAAATACGGTAAACGCTGTGCTTTATCGCGAGCGCCGCGCTTTCGGGGAAATAACGCCCGGGAAGCCCGCCGGCGGGGATTAAGTTTATCCCGAGCTCCGCGCAGCGCAGCGCATCGGCCCCGCCGGGCGCGGAGGCAAGCTCGATAATGCGGCAGGAGGGACTGAGGCGGGCGAGCAGCGCTTCGTCAAAGATCGGCGCGGGAACGGTGTTTATAATAAGCTCCGCTTCGCTTGCGGCGTCTCTGAGCTCCGCAGAGCTTACGGCTTTCATGCCGAGGGCGCGTATATATTCCCGGCTCTCCGCGCGCCGCGCATAAACGCTCAGCCTCGTGCCGAGCGCGCTTAAACGCGGCGCGAGCATTTTCCCGATGCGTCCGAAGCCCGTGAGCAGCGTGTTTTGCCCTAAAAGTACGCGCTCAGAGCTTTCCATAGCGAGCAAAACCGCGCCCTCGGCGGTTATTTCGGCGTTCGCTATCTTGATTTCCTCGCCCTCGCAGTAGTCGCATAGCCCTATCCCGAGCGCGCTGGCGAGCGTGTAGTATTTTGCGCTTACCATGCCGCCGAGGACGAGACAGCCGCGCGGAATGAAGCTCAGGAGCTGTTCAAGCTCGATTTTTTCCTTCATGTCCGAAGACATCAGCGCCACCGCACCGGAAAGCGGCATCGGCAGGACGACGGCGTCCGCCCCGTACAGCCCGGAAACGACGCTCCTGCCCTCCGTGGGGAAGGCGTCCTCCGCCGCGCCCGGGCAAAGGCGCGTGACGCGGTGAGCGTCGGCGGAAAGCATCGCGCTGAGCCGGTTGAACCGGCGGTCTCCGCCGATAACGGCGATGTTCAGTTTTTTCATAGATTATCTCCCTTCGCTTCGACCGGCGTGATTATTGCTGCGTTTCAGTTCCATTATATTCGCGGGCGAAGGGAAGGGTGAAGGGCGGGCGAGCATTACATATGATGCAAAATATTGCAGAACATGCCTGATTTGGTGTATAATAACAAAAAAGCCGAAAGCAGAGGAAAAAAGATGCGCAATATAGAGATGCAATTTTTGGATGAATATAAGCGCGTTGACAATATCTGCGCTGATATGTATTCCTGCAAAAACGGAATAAGCGCCTATCTTGCACAGATGGATGATACTCCGGATGAAGACAGATTGCTGGTTCCGTCATGGGATGATGATTACAAGGCCTTAAGACGACTCAGATGGCTGCGTAACTATATCACACATGAAGCAAGAGCCTCTGACTGCGACGAAGCGGATCTGAATAACATCATCTCTTTTCATGAGCGCATTTTGCGCCAGGAGGATTCCCTTTCCTTGCTTTATCGGGAATTGCTGAGATTGAACCGGCTGCCGGTCTATGAGGACGAAGAAACGCCGGAAACCGAGGCAAAAGAAGAAGCGGAAGGGGACACGGAGAAGGAAAATGTAAAAAGAATAAAAAGAACGGCTCTTTCATTTTGGGAGCTTATATCGGGAGCGACGGCCTTCAACCTCCTCCCCTCTATGGTTTTTATACTTATAGTCCTCGTTTTACTGCTGCTTTTTATAAAGTAAACCATAAAAATGTGAAAAAAGAGCGCGACGGCAGTTTCCTGCAATCGCACTCCGCAAAAAGCAAAGCTTTTTTCCTTGTGTTAGGGCAACACCGCATAATTCCGGCGCAATCTATGCGCCGGAATTATGCGGTGTTGCCTTAGTATTATAGAGTCAACAGAACAAATGTCAACTTTTAAGCGTCGATTTCCTTTTTTATCTCAAAGAGCAGATTCATCGCCTCGATGGGCGTGAGCGTGTTCAGGTCGAGCGAGCGGAGCTTGTCGGCTATGCGACTCTCGGCCATTGAGCCAAAGGATATCTGCTCATCCTCGACCTGCGCCGCCTGAACGGGGGGCAGCGGCGCGCCTCCGCTTTCAAGCTCCGAGAGTATGAAGCGGGACCGCTTTA
>JAEEUX010000222.1 GCA_016290695.1 Oscillospiraceae bacterium | reverse complement strand
ATCATCCTGTCGGCGGTGGAAAGGTCCATGCAATCGCCTATCGCCTTGCCGTTGTTGACGACGTTATAGTGCGTGAGCATGACGCCCTTGGGGAAGCCCGTGGTGCCGGAAGTGTACTGCATGTTGCAGACATCGTGCTTATTCACGCTCGCGGCGCGGCGGTAAACCTCCTCAATCGGGACGGTTTCGCCCATTTTCAGCGCCTTTTCCCAGGTGAGGCAGCCGGGCTGCTCAGACTCTATGGTGATTATGTTTCTCATGAAGGGCAGGCGCTTCATGTGAAGGGGCTTCCCGGCCTCAGCCGTGGCAAGCTCGGGGCAGAGCTCGCGCATTATGGCGACGTAGTCGCTCTCCTTGTAGCCGTCCGTCATGATGAGGGTGTGCGTGTCGCTCTGGCGGAAAAGGTACTCCGCCTCGTGGATTTTGTACGCGGTATTCACCGTAACGAGAACGGCGCCTATCTTCACCGTCGCCCAGAAGCTTATGAACCACTGGGGGACGTTCGTCGCCCATATCGCGACGTGGTCGCCCGATTTTACGCCGAGGGCAATAAGCGTCTTTGCGAAGGCGTCCACATCGTCGCGGAACTCGGAATAGGTGCGGCTGTAATCGCAGGTCGTGTAGCGGAAGCACCACTGGTCGGGGAAATATTCGCACATCTTGTCGAGTATCTGCGGGAAGGTATAGTCGATGAGCTTCTCCTTCGGCCAGACGTATTTGCCCGTCTTCGAGCGGTTATCCTGCAAAATATCGGAAGAAAGGCTCTCGCCGAGGAACTCGCTCATGAAGTTTGCAAACTGCGGGAAAACGATACCGGCGGAGGAAAGGTCGGGCGCGTACTTTTTGAGCCATTCGAGGGAAACGTAGCCCTCGTAATTTATGCTCCTGAGCGCCTGGAAAATCTCGTCGAAGGGGAGGTCGCCCTCGCCCATCATGCGGTACTGCACCTGCCCGTCGGCGCCCATCACGCTGTCCTTGACGTGGGTATATTTAATGTAAGCGCCGAGGTTTTCTATGGTTCTCGCCGGCTTTTCGTTCATGAAGCGGTAGGGATGGTGGATGTCCCAGAGCGCGGCGACGTAATCGCTGCCGACGTCCTCAAGCAGGTTCTTGAGGCGCTTCGTGTCGGCGTAAACGCCGTTAGTCTCTACAAGGAGGCATACACCCGCCTCCTCCGCGTAGGGCGCAAGCTCGCGGAGCTGAGCGAGCACCACGGCGTCGTCCACTTCGCCCTCCGGCGCGGCCTTTTCGTCGCCGAGGACGCGGATAAAGGGCGTGGAAAGCTTCCTTGCAAGGTCTATGTAATCGCGCAGCTCGGCGATGTTCTTCTCCGCGCGGTCAGCGTATTTCAGGCTGCAGCCGGAGGAAAGGCAGCAGAACTCAAGGTTCAGGCGTCTGAGATGGGCGATTGTAGCGTCGATGTTCTCGGGGCGGAAAAGCTTCGCCTTAACGGAAAAGCTCGCGTCGCCGAGGCCGCGCATTTCGATGCCGGAAAAGCCGAAGTCCTTGGCGATGGAATAAATATCGCTCCATTCAAAATCGGGGCAGCCGAGAGTCGAGAAAGAAAGCTTCATAATAAACACCTCTTATAAAAGATTGCGGGCGATTGGCGGTAAAACAAAACGCCCCTTACAGCTAAAACAACTGTAAGAGACGAATAAAAATCCGCGGTACCACTCTTATTGGCAAGCGCCCACTCTGCGGCGCTTTCACGCCGGGTTCTTTTTTAACGGGGGAACATACCCCGTCCGCGCCTACTTGCGAAACCGCTTTCGGACGGCCGCTCGGGAGTGAGTAATCGGAACCGCCTGCAAGCCTGCCTCGCACCAACCGGCAGGTCTCTGCGCTCGCGCAGCGGGCCTTTTTCTCCGTCACAGCGTTTATGCTGCGCCCCGGAGCATGAACTCCAAGGCAATGATTATTGTCACATTTATAGCAGAGTCCGGGCGGCTTGTCAAGACTTATTTCAACATTTTAAAGCGCAACACTAAATTTTTATTCACCGGTGCAGTAAGAAAGCGATTTCTCCGCGCGATTTGGCGCTATTGCACAAAGCGCCTACCGCTGGAATTTCTTTGATTCAGCCACGGCGAGCGCGTCGCAGCGGTTATTATATTCGTTGTCCGCGTGGCCCTTCACCCAGACGTATTTCATTTCGTGCTTTTCCGTGAGCGCGAGGAGCTTTTCCCAAAGCTCCGGGTTCTTCGCAGGCTCCTTTTTCGAGCGCATCCAGCCCGAGGCACGCCATTTTTCCGCCCAGCCGAGACGCAGTGCGTCGATTACATACTTAGAGTCGCTGTAAAGCGTGACGGCGCAGCTTTCGCGCAGCGCGCCGAGGCCGTTTATTACCGCCAAAAGCTCCATGCGGTTGTTCGTCGTGGACGCCTCGCCGCCGGACATTTCCTTCTCCGTGCCGCGGTATTCGAGGATGCAGCCCCAGCCGCCGGGGCCGGGATTGCCGGAGCAGGCGCCGTCGGTGTATAAATTCACTTCCTTCAAGCGCGCTCCCCCTCTCCGAAAACTCTGTCGCCTAAGCCTGTCAGCTTCGCGCCGACAAATTCGGCAAGACTCCCGACGCGCAGCAGCTTATAAACGAGCGCGCGCAGCTTTTCAACCAGCGCGCAGACGAAAAACACCGCAGCCGCCGAAACGAGCACCGCCACGGGAACGAGCAGCGCCGGAAGCTTCAAAAGCGGGACGAACGCGCCGGCGAGCAGCACGTTCCACACGCAGGGATGGACGTGCAGCAAATACACCCCGAAGGAGGCCGGGGCGAAGAACTTCGTAAACCTCGTCATCGCGCCCGAAAGCTCCAGCCGCGAGAAGAAAACGAGCAGTGCCGCCGCGCCCGCGAGGGTGAAGGGCGTCGTGAAGCTCATGAGCCAGTCCCCGCCGTACCATGTAATGCCGAGCGTGACGGGGTGATTCTGCAAAAGCGCCTTCGACGCGAAGGTGACGAGCGAGCAGCCGAGCCAGAGCGCCAAAAAGCGCCATTTCCCGCCGGGGAAGGGCGGGTATTTTTTTATGTACGCGCCCACAACAGCCAGCAGCGCGAGCCAGAGCGCCGAGTAGCCCGCGTGGAGCTTGAATACGTCGTTAGCCACAAGCACGGGCGCTATGGTGAACACCAGAAACACGGAGAAAACGAGGAGCTTAGCCTGTTTTTTCCCGATATTATCAAACAAAACCCCGATGAACGGGATAAACGGGCAAATCGCAAAATACGCCGTAACGTACCACCAGCGCGAGAAAAGCACGGGCAAAAGCGTATTTTCCGGCGCAAAGGCGCACAGCCCCAGCAGCCGGAACACCACGGACACGGCAACGGAGATTCCCCAGACCTGGAGCCACATCATAATAATGCGCGAAAGCTTGAAGCGTGAGGAGGCGGAGACGTAGCCCGTTATCAGCGCAAAGCAGTTTACGTCCACGATAAGCAGCGAACGCAGCAGCCATGAAGCGTACCAGGCCGCGCCCGCCGCATTTTCAAGCACGCCCCCCTGCGTGAGAATGTGTACGGCGACTATCATCACCGTCGAGACGACGCGAAGGAGGTCAACGCCCCAGTTGCGCCCCGATTGGGCGGGGCTTGTGAGCTTTTCCGACATTATTTTACCTCCGGGCCGCAATACTTTGCGGCGAAATGCGCGGGGCTCTTTTTATATTCCGCGAGCTTTTCCGCGTCGTAACCCGTGCAGACGCCGGGAATCATGAGCGCGAGCGTCGCTTCCCCGGCCTGCTCCGTGGCGGCTTCTCCGAAGAGGGCGCTGCGCTCCACGCCGTGCTTGTCGCGCGCGACGAGGAACCATTTTAGCTTCCCGCCCTCAAGGCGGCGGGAGCGCGGGTGCAGCCAGATAAGGTCGGAAACGAGCATGATGTCGGTGTTATAACGCCCGAAGAACCATATATGCTCTTTTCCGGCGTAAAGCGTCGGCGAGACCTTTATCGCGAATTTGAATTCGTCGCTGAGTTCCTTTTTGCCCACGCGCGCGGCCTCGTGTCGGACGGACTTATCAAAGGCGCCCGCGGCGCCCGCAATGAGCGGGATGAGCCCGACGACGAAAAGGATGAGCGCGACGGCGGTGATGGCGATGGTGATGCCCTTG
>JAEEUX010000221.1 GCA_016290695.1 Oscillospiraceae bacterium | reverse complement strand
AGAGTGCGTCCGCTGAAAATGAGGCAGACATACCGCCGGGAAATGCGATATCTGCTTGAACTGACAGGCTATGAGATCGTAAATGTGTATGGCGGATACAACAAAGAATCCGGAGAGGAATCGGCCAAAAATGTCATATGGTGCGTAAGGAAAAAGTAGGACAATACCGCATAATTCTGGCGCATAGATTGCGCCGACAGAATTTTCGTCAGATTGTTCAAAAAAACGCAGGGAATACTTTGTGTATTGCCGAGTATTTTAAAACAATATTACGGAATATTCTGCAAACAAGATATGTGCCGGGAATTCTGCGGTGTTGCCATAGAAAAGGAGAGATGTATTATGGAAAGAAAAATAGAAACCAAGAGACTTATCTTAAGGACTGTTACCGTAGACGATGCTGAGGCAATCTTCAAATGGACATCAGACCCCGATGTGAATAAATATATGATATATCCGCTTCATTCGGATGTTGGAGTTACCAGACAATGGCTGAAAAGCAGAGATATAGATGGTGCGGATGAATTCGACCTGGGTTTTGTTCTGAAGGAAACGGGGGAGCTGATCGGACAAGGTGGATTGTTTTATCACGATGATCTTGATGCATGGAACATCGGCTATAATCTCAGGAGGGACTACTGGGGACAAGGACTGGTACCTGAGGCAATTCAGGCAATCATAGATTATGTGGACAAAGAAAAAGGCGTTCGGGCCATCATTGGTGAATTTGCAAAAGAAAACAGTAAAAGCAGACGAGTCATGGAGAAGCTCGGCATGACATACTGGAAGGATGGCGGCTATACAAAAACTGACGGGAGCGTTACTTTTGAAAGCTGCAAATATATAAAAGAATTCAGATGAAGATATGGAAATGATTCCCTTCGCTCTCTTGGCGGGGAGCGGTTCAGAGCTTTAGCGCATTGCTTTTTGTATTTTTGCAGACTGCTTATACTGGTTGCCGTCTTTTCTATGGCTTATGCCGGTCGATTATATTTGAGGACATGAGAATAATAAAGCGCTATCGAAGGCGTTCGCTTAAACCAGATATATATTTGAACTTGTCGTTGGATCATTCCATCATGCATGAACGAAAAAGATATCATGGCAGAAAGCCTTAGAGCCACAACGGTTCTAAGGCTTTTTTGCACCCTGTTTTTTAGTGTCGAAACGAAAGATAATTTGTGATGACAAAGGTCTTTTTAGAGGACTTGAACCTTAGCACAGCCCGTTTTGAGCAGTTTTTTCGGATTATTTCCGCGAAAACTGCTCTTTTTTTCTAAAATAATTTGTTAAATTTTTGTGAACGTGAAAAATGTAATGCAGCTTGAGTGATGTATAAGAAAATTATATGTCACGGAGTCGATATTAAATTGTTATATAGAACCTTTGGAAAATCGAGGGTTTTTCATTCTTAATCGAAAAGAGGTAATTATCCCATGAAACTACAATCGTTTGAAAACGGCAAACCCGTTATCGCCGTAGACTTTGACGGGACGCTTTGCGAAAACAGGTGGCCGGAGATCGGAGCGCCTATAGCCGCTGTAGTCGACTATGTCAAGCGCCGACAAGCCGACGGAGCGCGGCTTATACTCTGGACGAACCGAAGCGGAGAGCGACTCGATGAAGCCGTTCACTGGTGTGGGAAGCAAGGCATAGTCCTGAATGCGGTCAACGAGAACCTGCCGGACGTAATCGAGAGATTTGGCGGCGACACGAGAAAGGTATTCGCCGACGAGTACCTGGACGATAAGGCGACGCAGCTTGAAGACATAGAAAAAGAATACAAGGAGGCGCAGAAAATGCAGGAAATCAAAGAAATCACAAAAGAAGAGCTCAGGAAAATGAGCGACCATGAGGGAATCGTTTTTGAAGGTTGTTCGGAGTTTCAGGATTGGATCAATGGGATCACCGATGATCTTACGCGAAACGGTATCCTTCTGAACGGCTCCAGATTTCAGGAGATTTATTCGTTTCAGAAAGATGGCCTGACCTGCCTGTTATTTGACTTCAAAGGAGCCAAACTGGATGTGGGTAAGCTTGCAATGTGGCGGCTCCGGACTTATGACGGACTCGGCGGCACATGGCTCAGCGACTATGTTCCCAACCGGCTTGGCGGATTTATCCGCGACAGGGAAAACAAGCCCGACTGCAAGCTCATAGGTGAAGACGGCAACATTTTCAACCTCATGGGTATTGCGTCCAGAACGCTGAAGGAAAACGGTATGAAGAACGAAGCCAGGGAGATGACGGAGCGCATCATGGGCAGCTGTTCCGGTTATACCGAGGCGCTTGGAATCATAGCGGACTACGTGAACATCGTCGGAGCCGACGAGGAAGAAGATTGCTCTTATGAGATGGAGGAGATGAACCTGTGAGCGAGATTATAACGGAGTATAAAACGAGAGACTCTCCCTGACGCCTTCGCAAAACTTAATAGATAATATATGAGAGGTCGTTTTGTGTGTATGGAAACATACATGGAAAACGGCCTCTTTTTTGTTTTCCGGCTTCTGTGCACGCATCGGCCTCTGATGGAAAGGAGGCCGATGATGTCGGCATCTACAAGCCCACTGCCCTACACGGGAAATAAAAGCTGCATCGCGGACACCATCCTCGACGTTATGCCGCCCCACACGGTATATATTGAGCCGTGCATGGGCAGCGCCGAAGTGTTTTTCCGCAAGCTGCCTTCAGAGAAAGAAATCCTGAACGACTACAACGGTGACCTCGTCAATCTGTTTCGGGTAATGCAGGACAAGCAGAATCTGCCGTATCTGATCGGCAGACTGTATCTGTCACTCAACTCGGAGCTGCTGTTCCGAAGGAACAAAGAACTGCTTATGACTACGCCTAATGTGCTGGATGATATAAAGCAGACGGGCAAAATAGTATCTGCCGCAAGCTGGGAAGAAATCAAGCAGGCGGCAGCGTTCTTTGAAAATCAGGTGTACAGCTTTTCGTCCACAGGCCAGACCTTCGGCATAACCCAGAGAGATATAACGCACAGATTCGAGCGCCTGATCGCAGCCTGCTGCCGCCTTCGGAACGCAACAATACTGCACCGTGACTACAAGGACGCGATCAGCTATGCAGCCTGCGAGGGTGCGTTCATCATGCTCGACCCGCCGTACAAGGATACGGAAAACTGCTATCCCAAAGCTGACTTCGATTCAAATGAGCACAAAAACCTGTTCGAGTTCATGAGCGGAATAGACCGTAAATATGGCGGCAATTGCAAATTCCTTATTACCTATAACAATCACCCGTATATCCGTGAGCTTGCCGAAGAAAAGGGCTTCCATACCTTTGTGCAGACACGCCTGCACAATATGCGGCAGAGCAAGGAGGCGGGCGCGCAGTTCGAGGAATTGCTCATCGCCAATTACGACCTTGTGAAGCAGACCGAGGAGAACAAGAGTACCCGGTTTTACGAAAACAGCCAGTTAACCCTGTTCGATTACTTTAACTATAACTACATGGAGGAAGAAACAACATGAAATTTGCATTAGAGATTACAATCCCCTTAAAAGAGCGCGAGCGTCTCGGTATAAGCGAAGACACTATCTTTGAAACCGTATATAAGGACGGTCAGATTACTGTCCGCGAGGTAGACGAAGGCGAGCTTGAGGCAGCGTTCACTCCGGAGCCTGACGACGGCGAAGACGAGGAATGCTGCGGCTGCAGGCACTACTGTCCGCTGCTCGGCATCTGCACGGATGAGGCGTTTATCCCCGGAGGTGAAGCAATATGAGACCTATTTATCGCATCATCGGAAAACGCGGAAACACCACGATCCCTTATCCGCTCAGAGTACGGCTCGGCATCAGCTCGCATGACCTTATAAGCTACGCCTGCGACGGAGAAAGCATTACCGTCAGAAAGGAAAAACTCTGCGACGGGTGCAGCGATGCTGTCTGTTCTGTGGACTATTCGGACAGCGAGGAGTTGAAAGCGCTCCTTGCCGCGCTGCCGGAAAAGGCAAAAAGAGAAGCGCTCGTCTATCTCTCCGTCCATGTAGCCAAAGGCGAGAAAGGAGCCGTAAATGCTGAATAATACGCCACTGTACATTAATTCTGTCCGTGACGCCAAAGCCATGGATGAGCTTCCGCAATGGCGCGAAAGCTTTAAGGCAAACTGTGCCTGCTGCCACACCATTG
>JAEEUX010000010.1 GCA_016290695.1 Oscillospiraceae bacterium | reverse complement strand
CACCACTTGTACAATGTAATATGGTTGAACCATGTCCGGTAGGGAACGCTGTCCTCAGCGTTCCGCAAAGCACCTCGCCTTTGCAGAAATCCCATATGGTTCCACTGCACCAATGTGGGCCTGGGGCTTGCCCCAGGCATGGCAGCTTCCGTTTCGTCGGCAAATATATTTTTGATGGTTTTTAAATATGTGCCATTCCGTAGGGAACACTGTCCTCGGCGTTCCGCCGAGGCAGAGCCGCCCTTTCGCTCCCCTTTCAGACATTGCCGCACTCTCTTTTGCTCCCCTGAGAGGGGAGCGAAGGCGCTGCGGCGGGGGCGTGTGTTGTCCGGTACCTTCGCATTGGACGCATTTAATTACCCACCGGTTGGAAATGTTGAATATTACCAAGCGGCGGGGGCTGCGCGCGCGGCTTTTTGGCAGTATGACGCTTGAAATGGCTGCGGCGATTGTCTATAGTAATAATTGCTGCTAATGGCAACTCGCACACTAACGAACGATTGCCGCCAAACTGAAAATATTTGCTCTCTAATGCGGCGATGCCGCTTTTCGGAGGTTCACAATGTTTGAATGTCACGCACACATGGTCCTTGACGGCGCGGACTGGCGCGCCGCGATAGCCGGGCACACTCCGCTGCCCGACATGGCGCTCGTGCGCGCGAGGCTGGAAGCTTACCGCGCGGCGGGAATCGAATACATCCGCGACGGCGGCGACAGGCAGGGCGTATCCCTCGCGGCGGCACAGCTTGCCGGGGAGTACGGCATCGAGTACCGCACGCCGGTTTTCGCCATACACCGCAAGGGACGCTACGGCGGCATGGTCGGGCGCGAATTTTCCGATGTTGCGGAGTTCCGCGCGCTCGTGGGCGAGGTCAAGCGCCTCGGCGGGGACTTCATTAAAATAATGTATACCGGCATCCTCGACTTTGCCGAATTCGGCAAAGTGAGCGACGCCTCGCCCGACCCGGACATTGCCGAGCTCGTTAAAATCGCCCACGGCGAGGGCTTTTCCGTTATGGCGCATGTTAACGGCGCGGACGCTGTGAGGGTCGCCGTCGCCGCCGGGACGGACAGCGTCGAGCACGGCTTTTACCTGGACGAGCAGGCGATGAGCGAGCTTGCCTCCTCCGACACGGTCTGGGTGCCGACGGTCGCGCCGGTCGCTAACCTCATCGGCTGCGGCAGGTTCCCGGACGAAACGCTCAAAAAGATAGTGGAAAGCCAGGTCCTTAACATCAAGCGCGTTTCCGAGCTCGGCGGCATCGTCGCCCCGGGCAGCGACGCGGGCGCTTACGCCGTGCCGCACGTTTCAGGCACGCAGGACGAATACGCTTACCTCAAGACCGCGCTTTCCGACGCGGCGATTGCCGAGGGCGAGCAGATGATACGGATTAAATTCAAAAGGCAGTAAAGCCCGGGTTTTGGAGATGCAAAAATGGATTATTCGATGTTTTTTGAACTTGCGATAATACTCGTCGTGGCGAAGCTCATGGCGATTGGGGCGCGCCGCCTCAAGGCGCCGCAGGTCGTGGGCGAGATAATCGCGGGCCTTATAATCGGGCCGAGCGTGCTCGGCATAGTGCGGCAGACGGACTTTATCTCGAACCTCGCGAGCATAGGCGTCGTGCTGCTGATGTTCCAGGCGGGGCTTGAGACGAACCTGCGCGAGCTGCTGCACACGGGGCCGAAGGCCCTCGCCATTGCCTGCACGGGCGTTTTAGTGCCGCTCGTCGGCGGGACGCTGCTCTATATGGGCTTTTACGGCTTCGCGCCGGTGGGCGACGTGGAATTTTTCCGCGCGCTCTTTATCGGCGTCATCCTCACGGCGACCTCGGTGAGCATCAC
The DNA here is from genome assembly GCA_016290695.1 of Oscillospiraceae bacterium. GTDB lineage: Bacteria > Bacillota > Clostridia > Oscillospirales > Oscillospiraceae > RGIG6375. Next base: position 17,869 of record JAEEUX010000010.1, on the reverse strand, counting down.
CGTGGCGACGCTCAAGGAAATGGGGAAGCTGCGCTCCACGCTCGGCACGACGATAGTGAGCGCCGCGATAATCGACGACGTTATCGGAATTCTCGTGCTCACCGTCGTCCTCAGCCTCGGCGGGGGCGAGGCCGTCAGCATTTCGACGGTCGTGACGAAAATCCTGCTGTTTTTCGTGTTCATCGCCGTGTTCGGCGTCTTGTGCTATTTCGTCTTCCGCTGGATGGACTCTAAGTGGCCGCACACGCAGCGGATACCGATTTTCAGCCTTGCCGTCTGCTTCTTCCTCGCCTACGCGGCGGAGCATTTCTTCGGCGTGGCGGATATTACCGGCGCCTACGCGGCGGGCGTGATACTATGCTCCATCCGCGACGCCGATTATATCGACACGAAGATGAACATAAGCTCCTATATGCTTTTCGGGCCGGTGTTTTTCGCGTCGATCGGCCTGAAAACGGATATCCACGGCTTTTCCTCGACGATGCTGCTTTTTTCGCTCGGCTTCGTCGTCGTCGGGCTTCTGGCGAAGATAATCGGCTGCGGACTCGCGGGGCTTGCCACGCGCCACAACGCCAGGGATTCCCTGCGAATAGGCGTGGGGATGATGACGCGCGGCGAGGTCGCGCTCATAGTTACGCAGAAGGGCCTGAGCACCGGGATTATCGAATCGAACTTCTTTACGCCGGTTATTCTGCTCATCCTCGTCTCGTCCGTTATGACGCCCGTGGTTTTGAAGCGGCTCTTTCGTGAAAAAGACACAAAAACAGACGAAAACGGCCTCGCGCACGGAGCATAATGCCGATTGTGAAATTTTTTTCTGAAAAGCCTGAAAAAGCATTGACTTTTCCGGGCTTTTTTGGTATTCTATCAGAGCGCCTTGGTGCGCGGGGGTATGTTTATGCCTCAATGCGATGAAGCGGGAGATTGCTCGGGCTTGGTTTCCGAGGTAACTTCCGTGGAGTATGTCCGAAAATCGGGCGGCTGGAGAATTTGCTGTCCCCGGATTACCGGGAATGCAGTGCTGACGCGCTTTTAGTATATCGCCGCGTCAGAGTTTAGCCGGCTTTTTGCGCCGGCTGAATTTCTGAAGCGGAGTGATACGCACGGCTGCGGGGATGAAAAATTCTCTGTGCGTCCAACCAAACGTACAATTAGGAGGAAACAGACAAAATGGCCAACAACATCAGAATCAGACTCAAGGCTTACGACCATCAGCTCATCGACCAGAGCGCCGAGAGAATCGTGGAGACGGCAAAGCGCACGGACGCTAAGGTTTCCGGCCCCATCCCCCTCCCCACGAAGAAAGAGGTCGTTACCATTCTGCGCGCCGTTCACAAGTATAAGGACAGCCGTGAGCAGTTTGAGCGCAGAACCCACAAGAGACTTATCGACATCATCAACCCCACCCAGAAGACCGTCGAGGCTCTCCAGTCCCTCGAGCTTCCCGCGGGCGTTGAGATCGAGATCAAGCTCTGAGCAATTTAAATTTGCTTGTACCGCTGCCTGCCGCTTTAACGAGGCAGGCGGGTCAAGTTGGCGCGGCGCGGCTTCATCAGCGGCGCGTCAACCAATAACCTATAAGGAGGAAATACGATGAAAAAGGCAATCATCGGAAAGAAAGTCGGCATGACGCAGATTTTCGATGAAACCGGCAAGGTTATCCCCGTTACGGTAATCGAAGCCGGTCCCTGCACGGTTGTCCAGAAGAAGACCGCTGAAAAAGAAGGCTACGCCTCCGTTCAGCTCGGCTTTGAGGACATCGCGGAGAAGAAGCTTACGAAGCCCGAGCTCGGCCATCTCAAGAAGGCCGGAGTGAGCCCCGTAAAGTATCTCAAAGAGTTCAGACTTGAAGACAGCTCAGCCCTCAACGTGGGCGACGTCCTCAAGGCGGACGTTTTCGCCGCGGGCGACAAGGTCGATGTGACCGGAATCAGCCGCGGTAAAGGTTACGCCGGCGTTATCAAGCGCTGGGGCGCTCAGAGAACCCCCACCACGCACGGCGGCGGCCCCGTTCACAGACACGCCGGTTCCATGGGCTCCAGCACCGACCCGTCCCGCATCTTCAAGGGCAAGATCGGCGCCGGTCACATGGGCGTCGAGCAGGTCACCGTGGAGAACCTTGACATTGTTAAGGTAGACGCAGAGATGAACCTCATCGCCATCAAGGGCGCCATCCCCGGCCCCAAGGGCGGCATCGTCTACATCAAGAACACCGTCAAGAACAACCGCGTCAAGAACACCGCTACCAGCATCAGCACGAACCCGCAGAAGGCATCCGGTAGAAACCCGCAGAAGGCTTCTGCAAGAAAAGGCTAAGAAAGGAGAGAGTTTGAATGCCTACAGCAAAAATGTTTAACATGGAAGGCAAACAGGTCGGTGAAGTCCAGCTCTCCGAGGCCGTTTTCGGAATCGAGCCTAACGGCGCGGTGCTTCATGAGGCCGTAAAGAACTATCTTGCCAACCAGAGACAGGGAACCCAGAGCGCTCTTACCAAGGGCGAGGTTTCCTATTCCACCAAGAAGCCCTGGAGACAGAAGGGTACGGGCCGCGCCCGCGCCGGTTACAAGGGCTCTCCCGTCTGGACTCACGGCGGCGTCGCGTTTGCGCCCAAGCCGAGAGATTACAGATACAGCCTTAACAAGAAGGTCAAGGCGCTCGCCATCAGAAGCGCGCTTTCCATCAAGGCCGCAGCCGGCAGCGTTATCGTAGTCGACGCCCTCAAGATGGACTCCATCAAGACCAAGACCTTTGCCGAGTTCCTTAAGGCTGTCGGAGCAGAGGGAAAATCCATGATCATCACAAACGGCAAGCAGGAGAACGTAGTAAAGTCCTCCCGCAATATCCCGGGCGTTGAGACCGGCTTTGCTTACAGCGACGCCAACGACAACAAGGGCAAGGTCCTTTGGAGCATCTTCGGCATCATGAACGCAAAGAATCTTATCGTGGACAAGGAAGCCCTCTCTGTTATTGAGGAGGTATACGCCTGATGAGAACTGTATATGATGTAATTATCCGTCCCATCGTTACAGAGCAGTCGATGGAACAGACCGACATTAAGAAATACGCATTCGAGGTCGCCAAGGACGCTACCAAGGTCGAGATAAAGAACGCCGTCGAGAAGATTTTCGGCGTTAACGTCGCCAAGGTCACCACCACGCACGTCCGCGGCAAGCAGAGACGCAACGGCGCTTATCCCTCCGGCTTCTCCGCAAGCTGGAAGAAGGCCGTGGTCAGGCTCACGGAGAACTCCAAGACCATCGAATTCTTTGAAGGGATGGTGTGATAGATGCCTGTAAAAACATTTAAGCCTACCACTCCGTCAAGAAGACACATGACTGTGTCCGGCTTCGACGGCGTTGATAAGAAGGCAAAACCCGAAAGAAGTCTGACTGAGGTTCTCAAGAAGAATTCCGGCAGAAACAGCTACGGAAGAATCACCGTCCGTCATCGCGGCGGCGGCAACAGACGCAAGTACAGAATCATCGATTTCAAGCGCGATAAGGTAGACGTCGAGGCCACCGTCCTCCGCATCGAGTACGACCCCAACCGCAGCGCTTATATCGCTCTTGTCGAGTATACCGACGGCGAGCGCCGTTATATCCTCGCTCCCGAAGAGCTCAAGGCAGGCGACAAGGTTCTTTCCTCCGCCAAGGCTGATATCAAGCCCGGCAACTGCCTGCCCATCTCCGAGATCCCCGTCGGCACCGTTATCCACAACATCGAGCTTTACCCCGGCAAGGGCGCCCAGCTCGTCCGCAGCGCGGGCGCAGCCGCTCAGCTCATGGCTAAGGAAGGCAAGCTCGCTCAGGTAAGACTTCCCTCCGGCGAGACCCGTTACGTCCGCATCGACTGCTGCGCCACTATCGGCCAGGTCGGCAACATCAAGCACGAAAACGTCAAGATCGGTAAGGCCGGCAGAAAACGTCACATGGGTTGGCGCCCCACCGTCCGCGGCAGCGCCATGAACCCGGTTGACCACCCGCACGGCGGCGGCGAAGGCAAGGCCCCTGTCGGACGTCCCGGCCCTGTTACCCCGTGGGGCAAGCCCGCGATGGGTTACAAGACCAGAAAGACCAAGAACCGCACCGAGAAGTTCATCGTCAAGCATCGTAACGCAAAGTAAGGAGGGCAAAGAACTAAATGAGCAGAAGTGTTAAAAAAGGACCCTTTGCCGCGCCTGAGCTGCTGAAAAGGGTTGACGAACTCAACAAGAATGGTGAAAAGAAGGTCCTCAAGACCTGGTCGAGAGCTTCCACCATTTTCCCGTCCTTCGTAGGACACACCATTGCCGTCCACGACGGACACAAGCACATCCCCGTCTATGTAACCGAGGATATGGTCGGCCATAAGCTCGGCGAATTTGCTCCCACGCGTACCTTCAGAGGCCACGCCGGCAGCAAGACAACGAAGTAAGGAGGAAGCAGACATGGAAGCAAGAGCACAACTCACACATGCCCGTATCACTCCGCGCAAGGTAAAGATCGTATGCGACCTCATCAGAGGCAAGGATACGAAAACTGCCGCTGCGATCCTGATGCAGACTCCCAACGCTGCCGCCGAGCTTCTTATAAAGCTCCTCAACAGCGCGGTTGCAAACGCAGAAAACAACCATTCGATGGATCCCGACAATCTCTATGTCTCCGAGGTTTACGCAAACCCCGGCCCCACCCTCAAGAGAGGCATGGCAAGAGCGAGAGGCGGATATGCCCGTATTCTCAAGAGAACGTCACACATCACCGTCGTTGTGAAGGAAAAGGAGTAGGATTATGGGACAGAAAGTCAATCCTCACGGTTTGAGGGTCGGCGTTATCAAGGACTGGGATTCCAGATGGTACGCCAGAAACGAAAAAGTGGGCGATCTCATAGTCGAGGACTATAACATCCGCAAGTTCCTTAAAAAGACGCTTTATTCCGCGGGTGTTCCCAAGATTGAAATAGAGAGAGACAGCTCCAAGGTTAAGATTTATATTCACTCTTCCCGTCCCGGCCACATCATCGGCAAGGGCGGCGCAGAGATCGAGAGACTGAGACTCCAGGTTGAGAAGCTCATCGGCAAGCCCGTCGCGCTCAACATAGTCGAAGTAAAGCAGCCGGACATCAACGCTCAGCTCGTCGCCGAGAACATTGCCCAGCAGCTTGAGAAGAGAATTTCCTTCCGCCGCGCCATGAAGAACGCCATGTCCCGCGCTATGAGACTCGGCGTCCGCGGCATCAAGGTTTCCACCTCCGGACGTCTCGGCGGCGCTGAAATCGCCCGTTCCGAGAGCTATCACGAGGGCACCATTCCCCTCCAGACCCTCAGAGCCGACATCGAGTACGGCTTTGCCGAGGCTGCGACCACCTATGGCCGCATCGGCGTAAAGGTTTGGATCTACAAGGGCGAGGTTCTCAACCAGGCTCTCAGAACCACTCCGAGAACCATGGACACCTCCAAGCCCTTTGACCGCAGAAACGACCGCAGAAACGACCGCCGCGGCGGTGACCGCAGAAATGGCGGAGACCGCGGAGGCTTCAACAAGGGCGCCGGCGCGGGAAGACCGCAGGGCGGCTTCAACAGAGGTCAGGGCGGCTTCAACAGAGGCCAAGGCAATGGCCAGGGCTTTAAAAGACCTGCCCCCAGCACACCCAAGGAAGGAGGAGCTAACTGATGCTTCTGCCGAAAAGAGTTAAGTACCGCAAGGTACAGAGAGGCCGTATGAGAGGCACTGCCACCAGAGGCAACAAGATCACTTACGGCGAGTTCGGTCTCCAGGCTCTGGAGCCCTGCTGGATCACCAGCAATCAGATCGAGGCGGCCCGTATCGCCATGACCCGCTACATCAAGAGAGGCGGTCAGGTCTGGATAAAGATATTCCCCGATAAGCCGGTCACGCAGAAGCCTGCCGAGACCCGTATGGGTTCCGGTAAAGGTTCTCCGGAATATTGGGTAGCAGTCGTTAAGCCCGGCAGAGTTCTCTTCGAGATTGCCGGAGTTTCCGAGGAGGCTGCACGCGAGGCTCTCCGTCTTGCCGGACACAAGCTGCCCTGCAAGACCAAGATCGTTGCTCGCGAAACCGAGACAGGTGGTGAAGAATGATGAAGGCAAGTGAAGTACGCGGCCTTACGGCCGAAGAACTCAACGCGAAGCTTGTTGACCTGAAAAAGGACCTGTTCTATCTCAGAATGCAGCACGCGACTAACCAGCTTGACAACCCCATCAAAATCGCGGAAGTCAAGAAGAATATTGCCAAAATCAAAACCGTTATCCGTGAAAAAGAGCTTGGGCGGTAAGGAGGCTGAATGGACATGAGCGAAAGAGAAACTTTCAGAAAAACCAGAACCGGCAAGGTTCTTTCCGATAAAATGGACAAGACCATTGTCGTCGCGGTCGAGGACCGCGTTGCCCATCCGCTCTATAAGAAAATCGTTAAGAGAACTTATAAGCTCAAGGCTCACGATGAGAATAACGAGTGCGGCATAGGCGATATAGTCAGAGTTATGGAGACCAGACCCCTTTCCAAGGATAAGAGATGGCGCCTGGTCGAGATAATCGAAAAAGCGAAGTAAGGAGGGGCCTCAATGATACAGCAGGAATCATACCTGAAGGTCGCCGATAACACCGGCGCCAAGGAGATAAAGTGCATCCGTGTGCTGGGCGGCTCCAAGAGAAAATACGGTAACATCGGTGACGTCATCGTCGCTTCCGTCCGCAAGGCTGCGCCCGGCGGCACGGTAAAGAAGGGCGAAGTCGTAAAGGCCGTTATCGTTCGTTCCGCTAAGGGAGTCCGTCGCAGCGACGGAACTTATGTCCGTTTCGACGAGAACGCTGCCGTTCTCATCAGAGACGACAAGAACCCCAGAGGTACCAGAATTTTTGGGCCAGTAGCCAGGGAGCTGCGTGACAAGGATTATATGAAGATCCTGTCCCTCGCCCCCGAAGTTATTTAAGGGGGATATCAGACAATGAACATTAGAAAAGACGATACCGTCGTTGTACTGTCCGGCAAGGACAAGGGTAAGGAGGGCAAGGTCCTCTCCGCCGATCCCAAAAACGGCAAAGTCATTGTTGAAGGCGTAAACGTAGCCCACAAGCATCAGAAGCCCAGAAAGCAGGGCGAAGAGGGCGGCATCATCAAGATGGAGACTCCCATCTATGCCAGCAAGGTCATGCGTGTATGCCCCAAGTGCAGCAAGCCCACCAGAGCAGCGTTCAAATTCCTTGAGGATGGTTCCAAGGTTCGCGTCTGCAAAAAGTGCGGCGAGACCATTTAAGGGAGGAATACGACAATGACCAGAATGAAGAAAAAATACGTGGAAGAAGTCGCTCCCGCTCTTATGAAGAAGTTCGAGTACAAGAGCACCATGCAGATCCCGAAGATCGAGAAGATAGTCGTTAACGTCGGCTGCGGCGATGCCAAGGACAACGCAAAGGCTTTGGACGCTATCGTGGGCGATATCACCGCCATCACCGGCCAGAAGGCCGTCGTGACCAAGGCGAGAAAGTCCGTCGCGAACTTCAAGCTCAGAGAAGGCATGAGCGTCGGCGTTAAGGTAACGCTCCGCCAGGATAAGATGTGGGAGTTCCTTGACAGACTCTTCAACATCGCTCTTCCCCGCGTCCGCGATTTCAGAGGCATCAACCCCAACGCCTTCGACGGCAGAGGCAACTATGCCCTCGGAATCAAGGAACAGCTCATTTTCCCTGAAATCGAGTACGACAAGATTGATAAGATCCGCGGCATGGACATAGTTATCTGCACCACCGCGCAAACCGACGAGGAAGCAAGAGAGATGCTCGGCATGCTGGGCGCTCCCTTCGCGGCCCGCTAAAGGAGGGAAAACAAATGGCAAAGAAATCTATGATCCTTAAGCAGCAGAAAACGCCGAAGTTTTCCAGCCGCCGTTATAACAGATGCAAGATCTGCGGCCGTCCGCACGCTTACCTCAGAGACTACGGCATCTGCCGTATCTGCTTCCGTGAGCTCGCCTACAAGGGCCAGCTTCCCGGCGTAAAGAAGGCTTCCTGGTAATCCCCGGAGCCGCATCCATTAGTAAAGGACGGCGAAAGGTCATCGGCAATTAGCTTTTTGCCCCGCGCATTGGCAACGCGCCATGTGCGCCGGAATAATAAAAGACATTGCCTTTGATACCTCGCCGCTTGAACAGACGCGACAAGCGCCTGTAACTTCTGATTAAGGAGGATAATACACAATGCAAATCACGGACCCCATTGCGGATATGCTCACCAGAATTCGCAACGCTAATTCCGCAAAGCACGACACGGTTGATATCCCCGCCTCTAACATGAAGAAGGCTATTGCCTCCATCCTGCTCGAGGAAGGCTATATCAAGAATTTCCAGATCATTGACGACGGTACTCAGGGCGTCATCAGAGTCACCCTCAAGTACAACCCCGGCAAGGAAGCAGTCGTTTCCGGCCTGAGAAGAGTAAGTAAGCCCGGCCTCAGAGTTTATGCCGGCGCCGACGAGCTCCCCAAGGTCCTCAAGGGTCTCGGAATCGCAATCATCTCGACGTCCAAGGGCGTTATGACCGACAAGAAGGCCCGCGCGGCCCATGTCGGCGGCGAAGTCCTTGCGTTCGTATGGTAAGGGGGTAAGAAGCTATGTCAAGAATAGGAAGAGCCCCTATCGCGATCCCCGCAGGCGTTGAGGTTAAGCTTAACGGCGGAGTCATCTCCGTAAAGGGCCCCAAGGGTACTCTCGAAAAGGCTTATCACAAGAACATGACCGTTAAGGTCGCTGACGGCTTCATTACCGTCGAGAGACCGAACGATGAGAAGGAAAACCGCGCGCTTCACGGCCTCACCCGCACCCTTATAGCCAACATGGTAACCGGCGTTACCGAGGGCTATTCCAAGGAGCTTGAGGTAAACGGCGTTGGTTACAGAGTTCAGAAGGAAGGAAACAAGCTCAACATGACCCTGGGCTTCTCCCATCCTGTTATAGTTGAGGAAATCCCCGGTATCACGATAGACTCCCCGGATCCCAACAAGATAATCATCAAGGGTATTGACAAGCAGCTGGTCGGCCAGTTTGCGGCAGACCTTCGCGGCAAGAGACCTCCCGAGCCTTATAAGGGCAAGGGCATCAAGTATGCCGACGAAGTTATCCGCCGCAAGGAAGGCAAGACCGGCAGCAAATAAGGGGAGGTGTACCTAAATGATAAAAAGACCTGATACCAAGGCGCAGAGAATCAAGCGCCACAAGAGAGTTAGGGCGAAGATCTCCGGTACGCCGGAAAGACCCAGACTCTGCGTTTTCAGAAGCCTCAGCAATATCTACGCTCAGATCATTGACGACGTAAACGGCAATACGCTCGTTTCCGCCTCCAGCGTCGAGAAGGATTTCGGCGCGGGCGGCAACTGCGAAGCCGCCAAGAAGGTCGGCAAGCTGGTGGCTGAGCGCGCGCTCGCGAAGGGCATAGAAGAAGTGGTCTTCGACCGCGGCGGCTATGTTTATCACGGACGTGTCCAGAACCTCGCAGAAGGCGCCCGCGAGGGCGGCCTCAAGTTCTAAGGGGGAAGGAGATAGATTATGGCTTACAATAACAACAGAAACCAGGACGCGGCTCAGTCCGAATACGTTGAAAAGGTCGTCGCCCTGAACAGAGTTTCCAAGACCGTCAAAGGCGGACGCATCATGAAATTCTCCGCTCTCGTCGTCGTCGGCGACGGCAAGGGCAAGGTCGGCTACGGACTCGGCAAGGCCGCCGAAGTTTCCGAGGCTATCCGCAAGGGTATCGACGACGCGAAGAAGAACTTCGTCAACATCGTCCTTGAAGGAACCACCATTCCTCACGACACCATCGGTGTTTTCGGCGCGGGAAGAGTTCTTCTCAAGCCCGCCCCCGAAGGTACCGGCGTTATCGCCGGCGGCGCCGTCCGTGCCGTCGTTGAAGCGGCCGGCATCAAGGACATCAGAACCAAGTGCCTGCGCAGCAACAACCCCAACAACGTCGTTGCCGCAACCATGCAGGGCCTCATGAGCCTCAGAAATTGCGAGCAGGTAGCTAAAATCAGAGGCAAGGCCCCTGAAGAAATAAGATAAGGAGGGCTGAACGTGGCAAACCTTAGAATAAAGCTCGTAAAGAGCCTGAACGGCAGACTCGAAAAGCATATCGCGACTGCCAACTCTCTCGGGTTGAGAAAAATCGGCAACGAAACCGTGCAGCCCGATAACGCACAGACCAGAGGCAAGATTGCCAAGATCGGCTATCTTCTTCAGGTAACAGAGGAATAAGGAGGGCGCCGAAATGAATTTAAACGAACTTAGTCCCGCACCGGGCTCCGTAAAGGAGACCAAGCGTAAGGGCAGAGGCGCCGGAAGCGGCAACGGTAAGACCGGCGGCCGCGGCCATAAGGGCCAGAAGGCAAGAAGCGGCGGCGGAGTCAGAGTTGGCTTCGAAGGTGGCCAGATGCCTCTTGCCAGACGCATCCCCAAAAGAGGATTCAACAACATTTTTGCAAAACCGCTGGAAGCGATAAATGTTTCCGCTCTCGATAAGTTTGAGGACGGCGCAGTTGTCGACGCGGCTGCTATGCTCGAGGCAGGCGTTCTTTCCAAATGCACATACGGCGTTAAGATTCTTGGAAAAGGCGAGATTAAGAAAAAGCTCACGGTTAAGGCCGCTGCTTTCTCCGAAAGCGCAAAGTCCAAGATAGAGGCCGCAGGCGGAAAGACCGAGGTGGTATAAATGTTTCAGGTATTCAGAAACGCCTGGAAGATAGAAGAGCTTCGTAAGAAAATCCTTTTTACCCTGTTCATCATCCTTCTTTACCGTATTGGTAACGCCGTTCCGGTTCCTTACATTGATACCGCGCTTCTTAAAGAGTATTTTGAAACCCTTTCAAACACCGTGCTGGGCCTTGTAAACACAATGTCCGGTAATGCGTTCTCGAACGCGACAATATTCGCGCTTTCCATCCAGCCCTATATCAACGCTTCGATTATCATTCAGCTTCTCTGCATCGCCATCCCCGCCCTGGAGCGTCTCCAGAAGGAAGGCGGCGAAGAGGGCAGAAAGAAAATCGCGAGCATCACCCGTTACGCAACCGTCGCCATCGGTCTTCTTCAGGGCTTTGCGTACTTCCTGCTCATGAAGAACAATAACCTCCTCGTTTCCGGCTCCAGCGTATGGCAGGCGATAGTTATCATCGCTTCCTTCTCCGCCGGCGCGGCCCTTCTTATGTGGCTCGGCGAGCAGGTTACCGAGTTCGGCATCGGCAACGGCATTTCCATCATCCTCTTCGCGAGCATTATTTCCAGACTCCCGAGCGGCGTTATCTCGCTCTTCACGAACCTGAGCGCCGGCTCCCTTAGCTGGATCGGCTTCATCGGCATCATTGTCGCGGCGGCCGCCATCGTAGTCTGCATAGTGTTCGTGAGCAAGGCGGAGCGCAGGATCCCCATCCAGTACTCCAAGCGTGTAGTCGGCAGAAAGATGTACGGCGGCCAGAGCACCCACCTTCCCATGAAGGTGAACATGTCCGGCGTCATGCCCATCATCTTCGCCCAGTCCATCGCCTCCCTTCCCGCGACCATCGCCGCCTTCTTCCGCACCCCTGCGGAGGGCAGCTTCTGGGCGGGCTTCCTGAAGGCGATCGACACGAGCTCCGTTGTATACATGATAGTATACTTCCTGCTGATAATCGCATTCAGCTATTTCTACGCGACCATCCAGTTCAATCCTGTTGAGATCGCAAACAACCTCAAGAAGAATGGCGGCTTCATCCCCGGCTTCCGCGCCGGCAGACCGACCAGCGACTTCATCTCCAAGGTACTCAGCAGAATTACTCTCTTTGGCGCTATCTATCTCGGCATAGTAGCCGTGCTTCCCATCTGCATCAGTAACGCCACGAAGCTCCAGAGCATCTACCTCGGCGGCACGTCCATCATCATCGTTGTCGGCGTAGCGCTTGAGATAGTCCAGAGCCTCGAGACCCAGATGATGATGAGACATTACAAGGGCTTCCTTGAATAATCGTAAAGAGGTGCAGTCAGTATGAAGCTTATCATGCTTGGCCCTCCGGGCGCGGGCAAGGGAACACAGGCGGCAAAGCTCAGCGTGAGCCTTTCCGTCCCCACCCTCTCCACGGGTCACATTCTCAGAACAGCGATAAAGGAAGGCCTTCCCGTCGGCCTTCAGGCTAAGGAATTCATGGACGCGGGCAAGCTCGTTCCCGACGACGTGGTTCTCGGCGTAGTCAAGGATTTCCTTGCTAAGGACGAGTTCCGCGACGGTTATATCCTCGACGGCGTTCCCAGAACGCTCGCTCAGGCGGAGATCCTCGAAAAGCTCGGCGTGCAGATAGACGCCGCCGTCTCCATCGAGATTTCCGACGAGATAATCGAGCACAGGATGCAGGCCCGCCGCGTTTGCCCCAAGTGCGGAGCAAGCTTCAGCCTTGAGGCCAATCCCCCGAAGGTCGAAAACATCTGCGACGAATGCGGAGAAACCCTCGTTATCCGCGACGACGACAAGCCCGAGACCGTAAGACAGCGTCTTGCTGTTTACCACGCTGAAACCGAGCCTATCATAGACTTCTACAAGCAGCGCGGCAAGCTCATTGCGGTTGACGGGACCTCGAGCGTCGAGGAAACCACGAAAAAGCTCATGAAGGCTTTGGAGAATGTAAAGTGATATCGCTTAAAACAGCCCACGACGTCGAGCTTATGCGAAAGGCTGGCAAAATTACCGCGGCAGCCCGTGCTCTTGCAGGGGAAATGGTAAAGCCCGGCGTGTCTACGCGAGCGATCGACAGGGCGGTTCGCGATTTCATCCAGAGCCAGGGGGCGAAGCCCTCGTTCCTCCATTATAACGGCTACCCCGGAAGCGCCTGCATCTCGATAAACAACGAGGTCATTCACGGCATCCCGGGCCACCGCATAATCAAGGACGGGGACATAGTCAGCGTAGATGTGGGCGCCTATATAAACGGCTTCCACGGAGACTGCGCCGCCACCTATATCGCCGGAAACGTATCCGACGAGCTGAAAAAGCTCATCGAGGTTACGCGGCAGAGCTTCTTTGAAGGTATAAAATTCGCCCGCGCGGGCAACAGAATCGGCGATATTTCCCACGCCGTTCAGGAATACGCGGAGTCCTTCGGGTATTCCGTGGTTCGCGAATACGTCGGACACGGCGTGGGGAGCAAGCTCCATGAGGAGCCGGAGGTCCCGAATTACGGCACGGCAGGCCACGGCCCGAGGCTCGTCCCCGGGATGACGATTGCCGTCGAGCCGATGATAAACCTCGGCGTCCCCGAGGTAAAGGTCCTCAGCGACGGATGGACGGTTGAAACAGAGGACGGAAAAGCCTCCGCCCACTATGAAAACACCATCCTCATCACAAAAGGGGACCCGGAGATTCTCACGCCGATCGACGGAGACATGAACTATGTCCCTTGAAAAAGCAGAGATAGTTCAGTCCCTTGCCGGGCGAGATAAAGGAGAATGCTTTTTCGTCCTCGCTAAGGACGAAAAGACAGTCCTCCTTGCAGACGGAAAGCACAGGACGCGTGAGCGCCCGAAACGCAAAAATCTTCGTCATGTTAAATTCCTGCCGGAAAACGGCGCAGCGGCAGCCGCGGCAATGCTCAGCGAGCAGCCGAACAACGCCGAATTAAGACGCGCAATGGCGGCATATAAAGCCGCCTGCGAAAAACGATCCATGGGAGGGACGTAATTTGGCAAAATCCGACGCAATAGAACTCGAGGGTACAGTGGTAGAATCCCTGCCCAACACCTTGTTCTCCGTCGATATCGGAAACGGCCACACGATTCTGGCCACCATTTCCGGTAAGCTCAGAATGAACTTCATCAGAATTCTGCCGGGCGACAAGGTCACGGTACAGATGTCGCCCTACGACCTCACACGCGGCAGAATTACATGGAGAAGCAAATAATGATAATTAACAAGGAGGGTTTCTGAAAATGAAAGTAAGACCTTCAGTAAAGCCCATGTGCGAAAAGTGCAAGATAATCAAGCGCAAGGGTAAGGTAATGGTAATTTGCGATAACCCGAAGCATAAGCAAAGACAGGGCTGAGCCCTGAGTATTTAAGGGATGGCGGCGAGCTCCGCGCCTCCCGAAGAAAGGATTGATTGACAAGTATGGCACGTATTGCCGGCGTCGATTTGCCGAAAGAAAAGCGGGTAGAAATTGGCCTGACTTATGTTTACGGCATTGGCAGAAAGAGCGCTTCCGAAATACTCAAGGCAACAGGCATCAACCCTGATACCAGAGTTAAGGACCTCACTGAAGACGACGAAGCTAAGCTTCGTGAAGTCATTGATAAGAACTATGTCGTTGAAGGCGACCTCAGAAGAAGCGTCGCGCTCGACATTAAGAGACTTGCTGAAATAGGCAGCTATCGCGGCCTCAGACACAGAAAGGGCCTGCCCGTTCGCGGCCAGCGCAGCAAGACCAACGCCCGTACCCGCAAGGGTCCGAAGAGAACCATCGCGAATAAGAAGAAGTAAGGGAGGGATATGTAATGGCAACTAAAGCGACTGCTAAGAAGGCGCCTGTCAGAGGCAAGCGCCGCGAACGCAAGAATATCGAAAAGGGTGCGGTGCATATCCGTTCCTCGTTCAACAACACCATGGTAACCATCACCGACCTTCAGGGCAACGCCATCAGCTGGGCTTCCGCAGGCGGCATGGGCTTCCGCGGCAGCAGAAAGTCCACCCCCTTCGCGGCGCAGACCGCGGCGGAGACCGCCGCAAAGGCAGCCATGGAGCACGGCCTCAAGACTGTCGAGGTCTACGTAAAAGGTCCCGGTTCGGGACGTGAAGCGGCTATCAGAGCGCTCCAGTCCGCCGGCCTCGAAGTCACCATGATCAAGGATGTCACACCCATTCCGCACAACGGATGCCGCCCGCCGAAAAGGCGCCGCGTGTAATCGGAAAACAGGAGGTATTACAGAATATGGCAAGATATACCGACGCCGTTTGCCGTCTTTGCCGCAGAGAGAATCAGAAGCTTTTTCTGAAGGGCGACAGATGCTTTACCGAAAAGTGCGCGCTTGAGCGCCGTGCTTACGCTCCCGGCCAGCATGGCCAGGGCCGCAGCAAGGCCTCTGAGTATGGCACGCAGCTCAGAGAAAAGCAGAAGGCAAAAAGATATTACGGCCTTCTCGAGAGCCAGTTCAGAAGCTATTTCGAGCTGGCCTCCAAGAGAAAGGGCCAGACCGGTGAGAACCTTCTCGCCATCCTCGAAAGCAGACTTGACAACGTCGTTTACAGACTGGGCTTTGCTATGTCCAGACCCGAGGCAAGACAGCTTGTCCTTCACGGCCATTTCACCGTTAACGGCCGCAAGGTCAATATCCCCTCGTTCCTCGTGAAACCCGGCATGACGATAGCGCTCAAGGATTCGAGCAAGAGCCTCGATAAGATAAAGAACAATATCGAGGCCAACTCCTTCCGCAAGGCTCCCAAGTGGCTTGAGTACGATGCGAATGCCCTCAGCGCGAAGGTCGTTGGAATTCCCCTTAAAGAGGATATCGACCTTCCCATCGAGGAGCACCTCATCGTCGAGTTGTACTCCAAGTAACACTTTCGCACCCTCACTATTGGTAAGCTGAGATTAAACATGCACTTGCATGTCATAACGAGGAGGGTTATTAAATGGTAGAAATTGAAAAACCGCGCATAGAATGCATAGAAACACCCGGCGATGATTCTTACGGCAAATTCGTCGTCGAGCCTCTCGAAAGAGGTTACGGCACCACTCTGGGAAACTCTCTCCGCAGAATGCTCCTTTCCTCCCTTGAAGGCACGGCTATCACCTCCGTTAAGATAGCGGGCGTGGCGCATGAGTTTTCAACAATACCCGGTGTAAAAGAGGACGTTACCGAGATTGTTCTCAACCTTAAAAGCGTGATCGCAAGGCTGCATTGCGAAGGCACGAAAACGGTGTATATAGAGGCTTCCGGCGAGTGCGAGGTCACCGCCGGGGACATAAAGGCCGATGCGGACGTTGAAGTTCTCAATCCCGAGCTTCATATCGCCACCCTCGGCCCGGACGCAAACCTCAGCATGGAAATGACCATCAGCAAGGGCAGAGGCTATGTGAGCGCCGAGCGTAACAAGCTCGCGCAGCAGATCATCGGCGTTATCCCGATCGACTCCATCTATACCCCTGTCATCAAGGTCAATTATTCCGTGGAAAACACCCGTGTCGGCAACATGACGGACTACGATAAGCTGACCATCGAGATCTGGACGGACAAGACCATCACCGCGCGCGACGCTATATCCCTCGCGGCGAGGATCCTTTGCGACCATTTCACTCTGTTCACTGACCTGAGCGAGTCTATGGGCAGCAAGTCCACCGTCGTCGAAAAGAGTGAGACGACCGGCAACAAGGTCCTTGAGATGACCATTGAAGAGCTTGATCTTTCCGTGAGAAGCTTCAACTGCCTCAAGCGGGCGAACATCAACACCGTCGAGGATCTTATCAACAAGACCGAGGACGAGATGATAAAGGTTCGCAACCTTGGCAGAAAGTCTCTTGAAGAGGTCATCCATAAGCTGACGATGATGGGTCTTTCCCTCGCCAGCGACGATAATAACTGAACGCCGTGATTTCACGGTGATATCCTGTACGAGGAGGAATAAACAATGCCTGGAACAAGAAAACTCGGCAAGACCACTGCCCAGCGCAGAGCCATGCTGAGACAGCAGGTGACCGATCTGCTCGAGAAGGGCCGCATCGAGACCACCATTACCAGAGCTAAGGAAGTGAAGCCTCTCGCCGAGAAGATGATTACCCTCGGTAAGAAGAACACTCTTGCGTCCCGCCGCGCGGCGCTCTCCTTCATCACCAAGGAGGACGTAGTTACCAAGGTGTTTGCTGAGATCGCTCCCAAGTACGCCGAAAG
This sequence comes from Oscillospiraceae bacterium, assembly GCA_016290695.1. Lineage (GTDB taxonomy): Bacteria > Bacillota > Clostridia > Oscillospirales > Oscillospiraceae > RGIG6375. The sequence goes on along the minus strand of JAEEUX010000010.1, from coordinate 984 downwards.
AAACGGCGGCTATACCCGCATCATGCGCCTCGGCGCACGCCGCGGAGACGCTGCTGAGACGGCGATAATCGAGCTCGTCTGATTAAACTCTTTTGCGTATCAAAAACGGGGCGCTTCGGCGTCCCGTTTTTTGCGCGGCGTTTTGTACTTTTCCTTCAGCAAGAAAGGGCGGACGATCAAGCCCCTTTTCAGCCCGCGCGTGCATAGAACGCGGCGCGGTGGGGATGCTACTAAAGCGGCGCGTAAAAATGCCGATATATAAAATGAAAAAATGACGCTGCGGCGCGTTCCGGCGCGGCGAAAAAGGAGAGATGAATATGTCTATTGTTACCGCAACGAAAGAAAATTTCCAGAAGGAAGTCATTGAAAGCGATCGCCCCGTGCTTGTGGATTTCTGGGCTGATTGGTGCGGCCCGTGCAGGATGCTCAGCCCCATCGTGGACGAGATAGCCTCCGAGCGCGCGGACTACAAGTTCTGCAAGGTGAACGTAGACGAACAGCCGGAGCTTGCCGCCGCTTTCCACGTTTCGAGCATACCCACGCTCGTCGTTATAAAAAACGGCAAGCTCGCGAACACAAGCGTCGGAGTCCGCCCCAAGGCAGAAATTCTCGCCATGCTCGGCTGAGTTTCGGCGCAGCGATAATATAAACGGTTCTCCGGCGTATTGTTGCGCAGGAGAACCGTTTTTCCTTATGAGAGTGGTAGATACCAATATTCGATTAAAATCAGAGAATCTATGAAGAAGGTTTTGAGCCATGCTTTACCGGGCTGTTTGACCCCATATATTCATTATGCTCGGAAAAGCCCGCCTTGCGTGAAATAAAGCCTCTCTTATACTATTTTGTGTTATGCCTTTGGCGCTGCTCCGCGTTCTCCGCAAAAAGAGTATAAAGGCAACACCGCATAATTCCCGGCACATATCTTACTTGCAGAATATTCCGTCATATCGTCCAAAAATACTCGGCAATACACAAAGTATTACC
>JAEEUX010000220.1 GCA_016290695.1 Oscillospiraceae bacterium | reverse complement strand
AACTGCTTTTGAGGGACGTCACGGCAAAGCACATCCAGGATTACTACACCTACGAACTGGAGGAGTTGGGCGTCAGCGCAAACACGGTGATCCACCGCCATGCCAACATTCGCAAAGCGCTGCAGTATGCCTACAAAACGGATCTGATCGATTCCAATCCTGCCGACAAGGTGCAGCGGCCGAAGAAGGTGAAGTTTGAGACGATCCCCTACAACGGCGAGGAGCTGGAGGAACTGTTCGCCGCCGTCAAGGGAACCGATCTGGAGCTGGGCGTGATCCTGGCCGCGTTCTACGGTCTGCGCCGCAGCGAGGTCGTCGGCCTGAAATGGGACGCCATCGATTTTGACCGGAAGGTCATTACCATCCGTCACACCGTAACACAGACCATCGTGGATGGCAAATATGTAGAGCTGGCAAAGGATCGGACGAAAACCAAGTCCTCCCATCGGAGCCTTCCTCTCGTGTCGCCTTTTGAAGCGCTGCTCAAGGAGCTGAGAAAGAAGCAGGAGGAATACATGGATCTGTGCGGAAACAGCTACTGCGAAGACTACTTGGACTATGTCTACGTCAACGCAATCGGCCAGCGGATCAAACCGGGGTATCTCACGCAGGCCTTTCCGGAATTTCTGGAAAAGCACGGGATGCGGCGCATCCGGTTCCATGATCTCCGGCACTCCTGTGCGACCCTTCTCTATGCCAACGGTGTGGCTCTCAAGGACATCCAGGAGTGGCTGGGCCACAGTGACATCGGAACCACCAGCAATATTTACACCCATCTGGACTACAACTCCAAAGTGGCCTCAGCCAACAAAATTCTCGGCTACTTTCCCGGCCAGGAATGAAATTGGCCTCCTGATTGGCCTCCACGGGTCCGGAAACCCTTGCAGCACAAGGCTTTTCGGGATTCGGATTTCCTGAGAAACGCGATTTTTTCCCGTTTTTCACCGTTTCAGACACGCAGGCGCCATCCTCGGGACAGAACAGAGAAAGTCCCGAAAACCCAGTAAAATCAAGGCTTTCGGGACTTTCGGATGGTGCCGGTGGCGGGGGTCGAACCCGCACGTCCTTGCGGACACGGGATTTTGAGTCCCGGGCGTCTGCCAATTCCACCACACCGGCATATATTCACGCGGCGAAAACGAAGCGTGCCGCATTCCTTGTGAGTATACAATACAGAGCGTTTTTTTTCAAGATATTTTTTGAATTTTCCGTTAAAAGACTACCATTTTCTTCGCCGCTGTGTTATGATAATCTGAGATTGTTCCGCTTGCTCTGTTTGGCGCTTTTCCGGCGGACAGCGGCGGGTTTCCGCGGGTTTTCCGCGATATTTTTCTTTTGGCGGGAGGCGATATTTACGCGCGCGAAAAATATTCTTCTCTTTATTCTTTCCGCGGCGCTGCTGCTCTGCGGCGGCTGCATGAGCATGAATATCGACAGTCTCCTGAGCCTGCCCCAGCTTTCCGAGGAATTTCTTGACCTTCAGAACAAAATCGACGATATCATCGCCTCCGGCGCGAACTATTCCGCGCCCACCTCGGGTTCTTACCGCCAATCCGTCCAGATGTACGACCTTAACGGTGACGGACAGAACGAAGCGCTCGCATTTTTCAACATAACCGGCGAAAAACCCCTCAAAATATACGTTTTCAGCATGCAGGCCGGGCATTATGAGCCCGCCGCGCTCATAGAGGGCGACGGCAGCGACATAGAGAGCATCAGCTATTCCGACATGGACGGCGACGGCTGGACGGAGATGATAGTCGGCTGGAGGATGGGTTCCGACATTAAAATGCTGAACATCTACTCCCTCAAAAGCTTCGTAGTTTCCTCCATCGCGGCGACGGACTTCACCGAATACACCACCGACGATATAGACGAAAACGGCAAGGACGAGCTGCTCGTCATCCGCAAGGAAAGCACGACCTCGTCTAGCACCGTCACGATGTACTCTCTAAGCGAGGACGGCGAAATGCTCACGAGTGAAAGCCGCCTTTCCCTCGGCGCAGAGAACATAGATAAGCTCATAACCGGTCACCTTTCCGACGGAAAAAAAGCTCTCTTCGTCGAAAGCGCCTACAGCGGGACAGGGCTTATCACGGACATTTTCCTCCCGCGCGAAGGCCGCCTCGTCAACATATCCGCCGACACGAGCGGCGTGAGCACCAACACTCTCCGCTATTATTCCGTCTATTGCCGCGACATTAACGGCGACGGCGTAATGGATGTTCCCCTGCCGCGTGAGCTTCCCGCTCAGGGCGACACGAATTACCGCGAGCTTGAGTGGATGAGCTTTTCCTCCGAAGGAACGGGCGAGGTAACGCTCACGACCTACCATAACTATTCCGACAGATGGTATATCGTCCTGCCCGATTCGTGGGTGGACTGCATAACCGTCCGGCGCGAGGACTCTGCCGGAGGAGAGCGCGTCGTCGTTTTCTCGCTCTGGAACGGCGAGGATAAGCCGGTGACCGACCTTATGCGTATCTACGCTCTCTCGGGCGAAAACCGCGGCGAAGCCGCGACGCGCGGCAACCGGCAGCTTCTCAAGCGCGAGGACGAAACAAACTACGCCGTCCAGTTCCTCTTAGGCAAAGAGGAATGGAGCAGCATGATAGACTTCCAATATCTCAGAAACAACTTCTACATGATTTATTCAGAATGGGTAACCGGCCTCACATGAGGCGCGGCGCCGCCAAGTTATTATACGGGAGGATAGCGGAAACATGAAAAAGGTTCTTGTTCTTGAAGACGAGTCGAGCATCCGAAGCTTCGTTGTTATAAACCTTAAACGCTCCGGCTACGAGCCTATCGAGGCCGAGACGGGCGAACAGGCCTTTGAGCAGATCAAAAAGCACCCTGACATCAAGGTCGCCCTGCTCGACATAATGCTCCCGGATACCGACGGCTTCGAGGTATGCCGCCGAATCCGCGCGACGGGCTCCAAGATAGGCATAATTATGCTCACCGCGCGTACGCAGGAAATGGATAAGGTCACCGGCCTCATGACGGGCGCGGACGATTACGTTACCAAGCCCTTCTCCCCCGCCGAGCTCACCGCGAGGATAGACGCGCTGTACCGCCGCGTCGGCGGCGAGGGCGAGGAGGAGAGCGGCGAAATAGTCCGCGGCATTTTCAAGCTGAACACGCGCAACCGCACTCTCGAAAAAAACGGCGAACGCATCCGTCTTACGCAGGTGGAGTACGCCATAGTAAAGCTCTTCATGGATAACCCCGGCAAGGCGCTCTCCCGCGAGGAGATCCTCAATTCCGTCTGGGGGCGCGATTATTTGGGCGAGCTCAAAATAGTGGATGTTAACATCCGCCGCCTTCGCATAAAGGTGGAGGATGACCCCACGAACCCCTCCTATATCACCACCGTTTGGGGCTACGGCTACAAATGGGGCTTTTGAGCTTAGAGGAAAACAGGTTTTCCGTTCATACGGCAGCATTTACAGAATAGTGTGAGGTTATAGGCTTTGAAGATAAAGGGTCTTAAAAAAAGATGGCTGCTTAACAGTATGCTCGTTACCTTCGTAATCGTTCTCGTCGGTCTCGGCGCCTTCGCCGTCGCCGTGAGCAGCAATTACTATCTCGGCATACAGATAAGCCTTGAGAATAAGGCCAAAACAGCCACGGACTTTTTCGCCAACTACATCACGAAAACCTATGCCGAATACTACCAGAGCGCCTACAAATACACCGAAAAATTCGACGAGCGCGACATTCTGGAGCTCCAGTTCATAAACTCGCGCGGCAGGGTCGAAATATCGACCTACGGCATCACAGCCGGCGATTCGCCGGGGACGGACGACATTACCCAGGCCATCGAAACCAAGAAAATCAGCGTCTGGCGCGGCAAAAGCCCCACGACGGGCGAGCGCATAATCGCCGTATCGAGCCCGATGATCTACTCCACGGGGCAGGTCGTGGGCGTTATGCGCTATGTTTCAAGCCTCAAAAAGGTGGATAAGCAGGTCGTTCTGAACATACTCGCAGCCGCCGGGATAGGCGTCCTTATCCTTGTTTTCGTCTTTACGGTAAACCTCTTTTTCATCCGCTCCATCGTGCGCCCCATCGGGCAGATAATGTCCGTCACCCGCAGCATTGCCGACGGCAGCTACGGTGCCCTAATAGAAAACAACTATAACGACGAAATAGGCGAG
>JAEEUX010000219.1 GCA_016290695.1 Oscillospiraceae bacterium | reverse complement strand
TTGCAGAATATTCCGTCATATCGTCCAAAAATACTCGGCAATACACAAAGTATTACCTGCGTTTTTTGAACAATCTGACGAAAATCCTGACGGCGCAATCTATGCGCCGGAATTATGCGGCGTTGCCCTAAATAAACCAAAACGCGGAAGAGTCAGGCCGGACTCTTCCGCGTTTTCTTGCCTATGTCATATAATGTCAGTCGCCTTATGTGTACAGTTTTCCTTGCGGAGAACAGCCCCGCAAGGAAAACTCATGGAAAGGAGATGTGGATATGCTGAACAAAAAGTGGCTCAAAGCTGCCGCGCTGCGCGCTCTCAGAACCGTGGCGCAGACTGCTGCCGCAGTTATCGGCACGGCGACGCTTTTGAGTGGCGTCGACTGGCTCGGTGTAATAAGCACTGCGGCACTCGCCGGAATACTAAGCCTGCTTACAAGCCTCGGCGGCCTGCCGGAGGCAAAATAACCGGGCGGGTTAAGATGAAAACTCATACATTGCCGCCGCAGGCAGAACTCTTTACCCGGGGGGGTTACGCCTTTGCGGCGGCAAAGCCCTTTTCAAGGTCGGCGATTATGTCGTCGATATGCTCCGTGCCGATGGAGAGACGGATGGTGTTGCGGTGGATGCCCGCATCCTCAAGCTCGGCGTCAGTGAGCTGGGAATGAGTGGTGGTTGCCGGGTGGATAACAAGACTCTTTACGTCCGCGACGTTAGCGAGGAGGGAGAAAAGCTCGAGCGCGTCGATAAACTTGAAGGCCTCGTCCTGTCCGCCCTTGATGTCGAAGGTGAAGATGGAAGCGCCGCCGTTCGGGAAATACTTCTCATAGAGCGCGTGGTCGGGGTGGTCGGGCAGAGAGGGATGATAAACCTTCTCGACGAGCGGGTGCTTGGAAAGATACTCGATGACCTTTTTCGTGTTCTCCGCGTGGCGCTCAAGACGCAGGGAGAGGGTTTCGGTTCCCTGAAGGAGCAGGAAGGCCGCGAAGGGGGAGATGCAGGCGCCGGTGTCGCGCAGGAGAATGGCGCGGATATAGGTGACAAAGGCTGCCTTGCCGGCGGCTTCGGTGAACTTGACGCCGTGATAGCTGGGGTTCGGCTCACTGATCCACGGGTATTTGCCGCTCGCCGCCCAGTCGAAGCTGCCGCCGTCAACGATTACGCCGCCGAGAGTGGTGCCGTGTCCGCCGATGAACTTCGTCGCGCTGTGGACTACGATGTCGGCGCCATGCTCGAGGGGACGGATGAGGTAGGGCGTGCCGAAGGTGTTGTCGATTACGAGGGGGATGCCGTGCTTATGGGCAATGGAGGCGATGGCGTCAATGTCGGGGATGTCGCTGTTGGGGTTGCCGAGGGTCTCGATGTATATGGCCTTGGTGTTGGGCTTGATTGCCGCCTCAACCTCGGCGAGATTATGCACATCCACGAAGGAAGTGTCGATGCCATAGAGGGGGAGGGTGTGGGCGAGAAGGTTCGCGCTGCCGCCGTAGATGGTCTTCTGGCTTACGATGTGCTCGCCCTTGGAGGCAAGCGCCTGTATAACGTAGGTTATCGCCGCCGCGCCGGAGGAGACCGCGAGACCCGCGACGCCGCCTTCAAGAGCGGCTATTCTGTCTTCAAAAACGCCCTGAGTGGAGTTCGTGAGGCGGCCGTAGATGTTGCCTGCGTCGGCAAGACCGAAGCGCGCCGCCGCGTGTGCGGAGTTGTGGAAAACGTAGCTTGTGGTTGCGTAAATGGGTACCGCGCGAGCGTCGCTGGCGGGATCGGGCTGTTCCTGACCTACGTGGAGCTGGAGAGTTTCGAATTTATAGTTAGACATGATATGTTACCTCTTTCTGTTATTTTAATATAATGTTGAAGTTTTTCCTGTTTTTAATGGTGTTCGCCGCTGCCTGCGGCTTGTGTTTTTTATTCGCGCTGCCGCAGGGACCATGCCTGACTTCACATTCGTCCGAAGCGGAAATTCGCGCGAACAAGGCGTTCAAAAAAATGGCTCACTGTTCGCTGCCTCCTTGTTTTATCTTATGGCCCAATTATAACCGCGCTCTGCGCGTTTGTCCAATATCCTATCTGAATACTTGGTTATAGGCTGAGACTATAACTGAGCCTATGCAAAATCTCCCGCCACATAAGACGGGTACTCATATAGAAGTTTTGCCCCTGAGCCTTTCAAAGTGCTCAGGGGCATTGTACTTATTGTTACTAAGCTAAATCAGAATTTAGCGGTTCAGCCATTCTTTTAGTCGAGTAAATACTTCTTCCTTATCTTTCAGAGGTATTGTCACATTCTTATTCAACGCATAATGATGACCAAACTCGCTATCAGAATAAATGTTTCCGTTAATAATCATGGACTTATCATATCTTGGCCTTACGTGAATATGAAGATGAGGATCAGGCTCAGATTCTTTATAGAAACTATTCATCAAGCAGCTCCAATTACATAGAGTTGCTCCTAATACAGTCTTTAAGCATGCCTCCACTTTGCATATTAGGTCACGAAGCTCGTCCCATTCATCCTCTGTTAGCTCTGACAATGAAGGACAATGACGCTTTAAAACCAATATGCATCGTCCAATATAGTCCTGTTCATCTGAAAGGAAAACAGACCATGATTTACTTTCGTATATCTGAAACTGTTTGTCTTCTTCAGATAGATTGCACCAGTCACAATTATCCATCTTATTCACCCACAAACATCGATTTATGCTAGTATTTATAGCACAGCATTGAAGGTCTGTCAATGGAAACGCCATAGTACTTCTGACCTTGCATCAGAAATACTATGGCTTAATGCTTCTGTATGAGTACCGGCTATATGAGGCGGGAGATTAAATTTTGCCTATATTTATATAATGTGTATTACTCAGCGATTCTCATGATACCCCTGCAAATATCCGTCTATTTCCTGGACGTACTGCTTTGCTATGCTGCTCAGGACGGCGTTTTTGCGCGTGATGTAGCCTATTTCCATGCGGCTGCCTACGGCGTCCTCGCCCGCGTCGAAGGGAACGGCGGCGTAGTCAGAGCCGTTGAGCTCCTCGCAGATAACGCCGGAGCAGAGCGTGTAGCCTCCCAGCCCGACCATGAGGTTGAGCATCGTGGCGCGGTCGGTCGCGCGGATGATGCGCGGGTATTCGTTCGTGCTGAGAATTTCCTCCGCGTAGTAAAACGAATCGCTCGCGCCCTGCTCAAAGGCGAGGCAGGGGTACTCGGCAAGGTCTTCAAAGCGGATGACGCTCTTTTTCGCGAGCGGATTGCCCTTCCAGAGATAGACATACGCCTTGCACTCCTTGAGCGGGTGGAATTCAAGCTGATTGGAGCGCAGGAGCTTTTCAAGCGGGCGGCGGTTGAAATCGCTCAGATAGAGGATGCCGATTTCACTTTTGCCCGTGAATACGTCGTCAATTACGTCGCGCGTCATGGTTTCGCGTATCGCAAATTCGTATTCGTCCGTGCCGTACTTTTTAACGAGCTCGACGAAGCTTTTGACCGCGAAGGAATAATGCTGCGTCGATATGCCGAATTTTTTCTTGAGCGAGCCGCCTTTGCCGTATTTTTCGAGCAGCCCGTCATATTGCTGGATGAGCTGGCGGGCATAGCGGACGAATTCCACGCCGTCGTTTGTGAGCGTTACGCCCCTGCCGCTGCGGGCGAAAAGCGTTACGCCAAGCTCCTTTTCGAGCTCCTGTATGGCGCTTGTGAGCGAGGGCTGGGCGATGTAGAGCGTTTCGGAGGCCTTGTTGAGCGAGCCTGCCTCGGAAACGGCCACGGCGTAGCGTAATTGCTGGATAGTCATGCGTATCACCTTCCAATAACCTATTATAATAGAAGGTTATTACAAATTCAATACATTATCTGAGCCGGAATCCATATTTATGCCAAAATAACGCTGAAACCCGAATAAACCTATTGACATAGTGGGTAAAAGTATATATAATAACCCTTGAAGTCAAGCCCAAGGCGCGAAGCTTCTCGCGCGGCGGGTCAATTTTTTGAAAATAAAACCCATTTAATATATAGGAATTTGATCCGGAGGAACGAATATGTCTGAGCAATTACTTGAGGTCAGAGGTTTGCGCGTCAGCGCCTACGAAAACGAGATCCTGCGCGGGGTAGATCTTGATATAGCAGGGGGCGAAACGCATGTGCTCATGGGTCCCAACGGCGCGGGAAAGTCCACGCTT
>JAEEUX010000009.1 GCA_016290695.1 Oscillospiraceae bacterium | reverse complement strand
CATAGGCCTGTAAAGCCCTCCGGCCCCGTGGCCGGCGGTGGCACGACTGAAACACCCACGTCCGGCGAAACCGTAACGAACAACGACGGCAGCAAGACCGAGACCAAGACGAACGCCGACGGCAGCAAGACCGAGACCACCACCAAGACCGACGGCAGCAAAACCGAAACAACTACAGCAAAGGACGGCAGCGCCGTTACGGAAAACACCGCCTCCGACGGCTCCACCGGCACCGTTAAAACCGACGCGGAGGGCAACACCGTTTCCGCCGAGGCGAAGGTAAGCGAAAAGGCTGTTGAAGAAGCGGCTAAGGCCGGCGAAAGCATAAAGGTTCAGGTAGAGGTCAAGGCGGCGGCGAGCGCCGAGAAGGCCGCGCCCGTAACGGTCACGCTCCCCAAGACCGAGAAGCCCGTAAGGGTTGAGATCCCGGTAGAAAACGTCACGGCCAGCACCGTCGCGGTGATAGTTTATGACGACGGACGCGAGGAAATAGTCAAGACGAGCACCACCGGAGAGGACGGCGTAGTTCTCTCGCTCGAAGGCTCTGCGACGGTGAAAATCGTCGATAACGCGAAGGATTTCGGCGACGTTAAGGCAGACGACTGGTTCGCTTCCAGCGTCGCGTGGGCGGCCTCCCATGAGGTCATGAACGGAGTCGGCGGCGGCAGCTTCGAGCCGAACGCGGACACGAGCCGCGGCATGATTGCCCAGCTCCTCTTCAACCTCGACGGCGCCGAGGCTTCGGGCGACACGGCAGCGTTCAAGGACGTAGCCGCGGACGACTGGTTCGCCGGCGCTGTAACGTGGATGGTAGACGCAGGCATCGCGAAGGGTCAGGGCGAAAGCTTCGGCGCGAACGACTCTGTGACCCGCGAGCAGCTTGCAGTCATGCTGTATAACTACGCGCAGCACAAGGGTTACGACACGACGGCGCAGGGCGACGTAAGCAGCTTCGGCGACGCGGACGGCGTATCCGATTACGCGAAGGACGCGCTTGCATGGGCAGTCGGCGTCGGCCTCATCAACGGCACCACCGACAAGGACGGCAACATAGTCCTCGACGCGCAGGGCAGCGCCACACGCGCTCAGGTTGCCGCTATAATGGAAAGATTCTGCGACAAGGTCGCTAAGTAAAAGAAACCGAAAATAATAAAACCGAGCGCTTGCGGTTCTTCGCCGCAAGCGCTCGGTTTTTAAGGTCTATAAAGGGGGTATAATGGCTGTTGCCCACACGGGTGCAGCGCATAGTTTACTCTTCCGAAAACTCAAATCGCGCGATATATACGTGGTCGTTCTTTTCTATGATAGTTCTTGTAAAGCAAATAGTGAGGTATTTATCGGCATTCCATTCCTTTATCCAGTCACCCTGCTCGGCTATCATCCGTCGCAGATCTTCCGCGTCCTCAAACATCAGCTCTACCTCACCGCCGCCGGAGGCGTACATTCTGTCAAGCTCCGCAAGGAGCATCGCCTTGAGATCCGTTTCTCGGCCTATATACGTGCCGTTCAGGATGTAATAGTTCAGCGCGAGCGAGTCGCAGGCGGGGTAAGACAGGCCCTCCTCCATGTCGTAGACATGGTCAAAGGCGGCGGAGCGCTCGTCGTCTATATTAAAATAGGCGTAGTTGACGCAGTCGCCGCTGTCGTCCCAGGTAAGGTCTATCTGATAGTACACGCCGCCGAGCGAAATTAAGTTCCAGCTATGGAGCATTTTCTCGCTGCTCACGAAGAGGCAGACGTACCCGAGACGCTGCATGACGAGCTGGAATGCCTTTGTGTAACCCTGGCACAGTGCGCTCCCGCTCACAAGCGCGCCATAAGCGCTGTCGGCGTAAGCACTGCTCGTAGAATAGACGCAGCTTTCACATATTTTATCATGAACATAAAGCTCCGCGTCATAATCACTCAAACCGGCGCAGGCAGCTTCATACTCCGAAAGCACTGCTTCAAGTTCGGCGCGTTGCCGCTTATATTCCGCTTCGTCCATGCGGTAAACGAGCTTGACGCGGCTTACATACTGTGCGCCATGGATGGAATAGCCGCCCGAGCACATTATAAGCTCCGGGCAATCGTAGAAGACGAGCGAAACAAGCCTGTCGGCCTGTTCAAAGCTCAATTCCATCCCGGCAGGGACGCTGACAGACTCGGACAAGTCAAGTGCCGAGGTATAGACGAGCGAGCAGAATTTAAGCTCCTGCCCCGATAGATTTTTCAGAAAATAACGGGTTTCAAGGTGCGGGATGAAATATTCCGGTGTTTCCTCCTGTTCTCCCCGTTCTTCCCGTTCTTCCGGAACGGTGCTCACTTCGGTAGATCGCGGCGTTTCGGGCGCTTCGTCCCGTTCCGATGGATCGGCGTCCAAGACGAGCGCTTCATGCGGGCTCGCCGTCTCCTCCGCGCTTTGTTCAAGGCTCGCTTCCCTGCCCTGAGGCGGTTTTTCCGTTTGAAAAGAGCCGCAGCCGGAAAGGAGCAGCAATGCTCCCACGGCAGCGGCAATAATGAGAATTGTGCGGCGTTTTCTGAGTTTACGCATATTTTTTCTCCGTTTTACTGCGGTTATTATCCTTATAATGCCCCAAACGGGCTTATTTGATGCGCTGCGGCAGCCCGCACACGACGCGCACCACCTTGTCCGCCCGCTGCGCCAGAACGCAGCAGAGACGCCCGACGGCGACGCGCGCTTCGCGCTTCTTCGCTTCCTGCGGTATAAGCCCGCTGCCGACCTCGTTGCATATAACGACAGCCTTCTCCGAAAGCTTTTCAATCAGCTCGTTAACGCGGGAGGGCTCGGCCAGCACCATATCCTGTGCGTTGTAAACAACGCTTCTGCCGTCTATGACGGCGTCCGCCATGTCCGAGTCCGAAAAACCGAGGCTGCGGGCATAGCTTCTTTTCCCCGCGCCCTCGCCGCCGATTATCAAAACCATTGCACAGACCTCACTTTATTCTAAGCGGGATTCCGCAGACCACCTCATAAACGCAGTCCGCCCGTTCGGCAAGCGCGGCGTTTATGCGGCCTACGGCGTTTATATAGTCGGAAAACCCGGCGGGCTCGTCGCTGCCGATCTCGTTTGTTATCACGAAAAGCGTTTCGCATTGAGCATCAAGCGCCAAAATATCGCGGATGATTTTCTCCGCAGCAGCGTCCTTATCCGCGTTCGGAGAGTACATTTCGTTGGCGCAGAGGTTGCAGACGCACTCAAGCAGCGCGCAGCCTCTTTTCGGAAGCCGTATCTCTCCGATGTCAGTATACTTTTCAACAGTGATAAAATTTTTACCTTCGCGGGCCGCTCTATGCCGCGCCACGCGCTTCCTGTCCCAGTCGCTTACAGGGCGCATCGCCGCGATATAATATCGCGGTACGCTGCAGGCTTCAAGCAGACCCTCCGCGAAGGTGCTTTTCCCGCATGCCGAGCCTCCGGTAATCAAACACAGGGGCATTATTCGTCCTCCCACTGGGAAAGCTGCGTCTTCATCCAGTCGTAAACATCCATCGAATAGACGCTGTTCAGGTTTTCGCGCGAAAAAACCTCCGCGACGCTGCCCGACGCGACGGCCTTGCCCTTGTTGAGAAGGATAGCGCGCGAGCCGTAGCGCCGCGCAAGGCTCAGGTCGTGGACGACGGACATTACCGCGCGCCCCGGCGTTTTGAGCCACTGGCTGACTATCTCGAATATCTGCTTCTGATAAACGAGGTCGAGATGGTTCGTCGGCTCGTCGAGGATGAGCAGGCGCGGGTTCTGCGCGAAAAGCTGCGCGAGGAACGCCCTTTGCAGCTCGCCGCCGGAGAGAGTGTCGGCGTAATGTCCCTCAAGCTCCGTCATGCCCGTCACCTCAAGCGCGCGCTCGACGCTTATTTCGTCCTCGTCCGATTTTTTTGAGAAAATGCGCGGCGAGTAAGCGTAACGCCCCAGCCGGACTATCTCCCCCACGGTGAAGGAATAGGAAATAATATGATTCTGCGAAAGGACGCCAAGGAGCTTTGCAAGCTCGCTCGGCTTCATGCTCTTAACGTCGCGCCCTTCAAAGGAAACGTTGCCGGTATATTTTTCACTCTGGGACACGGCGCTTATGATGGTGGATTTTCCCGCTCCATTAGGGCCGATAAGCATGAGCCATTCGCCCTCGTTGACGGAAAAGCTCAGGTCGGAAACCACCTCATGCTGCCCGTAGCTCACGGAAAGGTTCTTTACCTCAAGCATATCATTTCCCCCTCCGCGACTTATAGAAGATGTAAACGAACACTATCGAGCCGACGAACGAAGTGACGACGCCGATCGGCAGCTCGCGCGGGCTGAAAAGCACGCGCGAAACAAGGTCAGCCAGCATGAGGAACACAGCGCCGGAGAAAACCGTCGCCGGGAGGAGCTTTTTGTGGTTCGGCCCCACGACCATGCGCGTCATGTGCGGCATCACGAGCCCGACGAAGCCGATCGTTCCACCCACGGAAACGCAGACGCCGATAAGCGCGGAAACGGAAATGAGCACGATGAGCTTGACGCGCTTGACGTTCACGCCTATGTGCCGCGCGTTATCCTCGCCCACGGCGAAGGCGTTCAGCTCACGCGAATAGCGGAAAAGCGTTCCGCCGAAGAGAACGAGCGCGATAAAGAGCATTAGCACATTCGCATAACTGCTGCCCGCGAGGCTTCCCATCGTCCAGAAGGTTATCTGCTTCACCTTTTCGGAGGCAAAGGTGATAACGAGGCTCATTACGCTCGATACGAACATGGAAAAAATAACGCCGATAAGAATAATCGTATTCGTGGAGAGGGAAAAATCCATCTTATACGAAAGCGAAAGTATAACGACGAGCGACAAAAAAGCGAAAAGCATCGCCATTACAACCGTCCCGGCAAAGGGCAGCGACGGAATCGTAATCCCGAACGCTATTGCCAGCACCGCGCCGAGCGACGCGCCCGAGGAAACGCCGAGGGTGGAGCCGTCCGCCAGCGGGTTTTTGAGAAGACCCTGCATCGCGCCGCCGCATACGGAAAGCGAGGCGCCGACGAGCGCCGCGCAGAGAACGCGAGGCAGACGGGTGCTCAGGATTATGTACTGGCTCGTCCCCTCCGGGAGTTCTCTGCCGAATATGCCTTTCAAAATCACCTCAAAGGTTTCCTTCAATGGGACGCTTACGCTCCCCACGCAGACGCAGAAAAGCAAGGCCGCGAGAGTTACCAGCGCAAAACCCAGATAGATAACGAAGGCAAAGCTTTCTCTTCTCACGCCCGGTTTTTTATTCTGAACAGTAAGGGACGCAGATGCGTCCCTTACTGTTTCTTTATTATTAAGCGTATTTTTCCCGCTCAAATTTTAACCTTCTCCCAATACGAAATCAGAGAGTATCTTAGCCGCGTCGGTAAGCCTCGGGCCGGGACGGGATATTTCGTTGGAGTCGGCGTTGAGGATGGCGGCGTTCTTAACGGCGGTTATGCCCTGCCAGCCGTCGCGGGAAAGGATCTCCTCGACGGGGGTGGGGCCTTCGCCGAAGTACATCGTGATGGTTACGATATAATCGGGGTTGCGCTCAATAACCTGCTCGGCGGAGACCTCGGCCCAGCCCTCTACGTCCGCGAAGATGTTCGTGAGGCCGACGAGCTCGGCAAGCTCGTTCATGAAGGTGCCCTTGCCGGCGGTCCAGAGGCCGTAAACAAGGGGAGAAACCTCGAAGTAAACGGTTTTGCCGGTGTTATCCTTCTTTGCGGCGATTTCGTCAAAGCTTGTCTTCATGCTCGCCACGAGAGCATCGGCCTCGGCTGTTTTGCCGACGACCTTGCCAATGTTTCCGATGGCGGTATAAACCTCGTCGATGGTGTTTGCCTGGCTTACGACGACTCTGATGCCCGCGTTTTCGATAGCGTCGATGGTCTCCTTGCTCTGATCCATGGAGCTTGTCAGCACGACCTGGGGCGCAAGCGCGATTATCTGCTCGACGTTAGTGTCGGAGCCGGAAGCGACCTCGGTGATGGAGCTTACAGACTCGGGGTAATCGCAATAGGTTCCTCTGCCGACGATAGAGGACTCAGCGCCGATAGCGCAGAGTATCTCACAGTCCGCCGGAGAGAGGACGACTATCTTGTCCGCAGGGGCGTCAAGCTTTATTTCGCGGCCGAGCATATCGCTGAACGCTATGCCCGATGCGGCAGGAGCATCGGTTTCGGGCGCTTTGGCATCGCCGGCGTTCCCGTTTCCGCAGCCCGCGAAGAGCGACAGGATAAGCATAACCGCAAGAAGAGCGGCAATAAACTTTTTCATTTTCAATATCTCCTTTAATTACACTGATTATTGGGTAGTACTACATAACAATCCAAAATAAGGATAGCATTCTTTGCTTTATCTGTCAATATGTCTGGGAGGCATACATAGTCAGACAAAGTTATTATAAGCTAAAACCATAGCCGCTTCTATTGACGCATTAAAGCGCATTAGCTATAATTATATAGATGTCTGCCTTAGAAAAAGGCGCTTCACTTTCATCGCCGCGGGCTTTGCCAGTATTTGAGCCGCACAATGCATGAAAGCGCATCATTGCTGACTGGAGTGTATTTTACAAGATGGCAACTAAACAGAGAATAATGTACGCTGCGCTCGACCGCTTTTCAAAATCCGGTTATGAGGCTACCAGCATAAACCAAATTGCTAGCACTATCGGTATAAAGGCTCCTTCTATTTATAAGCATTTTCCCGGCAAGCAGGCTATCGTAGACGCTATCCGCAAGGAAATGCTCAGCCGTTATGAGAAGCATTCTATTATGGCGCAGCCTGATTGGTCCGACGAGGAGGGCATCCGCCGCAGATTTGAAAACGCCAACGTCGAATCCATGACGGAGGATATCGTTCGCCAGATAAGCTATTCCATCCACGACCCGTATATCAGCAATTTCCGCAAGCTCATTACGATAGAGCAGTTCCGTGACCCGGAAATAGCAGCTATCCAGTCACAGCGCTCTTTCACAGATATTCTCAACTATACCGAAAAGCTTTTCGAGTTTTTCATGCGTGAGGGTATCATGGAGCCCGGTGACGCAAGAATTCTCGCTTTTCAGTTCATCTCCCCCTTCTCCACGACGATTTTCCTCTGCGACAGGGAGCCTTTCCGTGAGGAGGAAGCAATGGACATGTTGAGACGCCACATAAAAGAATTCTGCGCGCACTACATGCATTTCAAGAAAAATAAATAATGACCTATCCGCCGTTCACGAATGCAAAACATGAGTGAACGGTTTTTGTTTTTATGCTCTCTGTGTAATTTGGACTAGGGTAAGCGCAATAAACTTTACCATCCATATTTATATTGGGAGGCTTGTAAACATGTTTTTAGCGTCTCTTTTGCTTTTTCTGAATTCCGCGCTCTGTATGCTTCGGCTCGGAAGCGCAGCCTTCCCGCGCCCGCTTAACGGCACGGAGGAGAAGGAATACCTCGACAAATGGATAAACGGCAAGGATATATCCGCTCGCAACAAGCTCGTAGAGCACAATCTTCGCCTCGTCACTCACATAATTAACAACGGGTAACCATAAAAGAAGATTTCTCTCGGGTATAGGCCACATCGCGGGGCTCACCGAGCTTCAGATGTATTTCAAGGTGGACATTTGACTTTTCGCTGTCTTTTTTAACTATAACCCGGTCTAAAACCGTGGCTGCAAGTTCAGAGTCTATGCCGTTTCGGAAGGATAATTCATTCTCAAGGACAGCTCTTATTTTGTTGAAATCGTCTGCTGTACGGCGGCTTTTTCCTTCTTCCAGGCGCAGCGCTTCAAGCTTTTCTTCTATTTTTTGTATGTCTTTGTTGAACCCGTCGTTGCGCTTTTTAAATTCAGCTATCGTGATCGCCTCCGCCATGCTCATTTCAAGGAGGCGGTCTTTTTTTGCATTAACGGCGGCGAGGTCTTCTTCAAGGCGCAGGATATCTCTTGAGTAGTCGTGTTCGTCGGGGACGGATTTAATCAGCGTCATGAAGGTGCTGATTATCAGTTCCTTGTTTACGCACATGTCGCTGAAAATCCGCGCCATAATGCTGTCAAGCTCTGCCGTCCGCACCTGCGGCAAGGAGCAGGCAGCGCGGCCTCGCTGGCGGTATACTTTACAGCACCATATTTCCTTCTCTCCCTTGGCGCTTTTTAATACATCTCTGTGAAAGCTTGTTTCGTGCTCTTCACAGATGATTTTCCCGCTATACGGATACCTGTTGTGATACTCGGCGGCGCTCTGGTGAGCCTTAGCAGCCTTGCTGCGCTGTTTATATAGCGCGTTCGCTCTGCCCCACAGCTCCTCCGAAACGATGGCGGGAACGTTCGGGTCGGGGTACATGACCCATTCGTTCTCATCGAGAAGCACCTTGCGCTTTGAGCGGTAGTCCACAGTCTGACTTCTGTTGGCACAGTACCAGCCCTTGTATTTTGGGTTCGTCAGTATATGGCGGATGGTCAGAGCGTTGAATTCATTGCCCTCACGGCTTGTATAGCCCTCGTCATAGAGCTTTTGCGATATGCGCCGTACCCCCAACCTTGCGTTGGCGTATAGGTCGAATATCCGTCGCACGATAACAGCCTCTTTCTCATTTATCGTCAGCACGCAGTCCTTTTTATCATAGCCCCACAGCCGGTCGTTTCCGAGGACGTGACCGTTTCTGATGGCCTGCCTGAAGCCGAATTTCAGGCGTTCCGACAGCTTCCGTACCTCATCCTGTGCTACGCCTGCCATGACGACAAGGCGAAACTCGCTGTCCGTGTCCAGTGTGTTTATGTTGTCGTTCTGGAAAAGCACACCCACATCGTTTTCCAAAAGCTCCTGCGTGTATTTGATGCTGTCCAGTGTGGAACGTGAAAAGCGGGATATCTCCTTCGTGATGATGAAGTCAAAGCGCCCCGCCTTGGCGTCCGTTATCATCCGATTGAAGCTATCCCGCTTTTTCGTGCTTGTACCGCTTATTCCCTCGTCCACATACCCAGGTATGTAGATCCAGTTTGGCTTGGACTGAATGAACTCTGTGTAGTATTGCACCTGGTTTTCCAGGCTGTTCAGCTGTTCGTCCTTATCGGTGGACACCCTCGCGTAAAATGTCACGCGCAATGGCAAATCAAATATCGTTCTCCCGTTCCGCAGCTCCGCGCGTATTTTCAGTATATTCAAACGCTGTCACCTCCTTTTCCGAGCACGCAGTATATCGTAAGAAGTCCGGAAAGTCTATCGTGGAATAAACTAATTCCGCAGCTTTGGAATAGACGGATTCGGTAATAAGCCCGCTCTCATAAACGCGTTTTAACAGAACTGCCATAATTTCCCTCTGTGTGTTCTCCATCTCATCACCTCCTTAAAACTTATGAACATATATACGCAAAAATGCCGTCCGCTTCCGTCCGTCATTTACGATCTGTTTTTTCATTTTGTGAATAATTGATTTTGTATCTGTCAAGCAAAAAAATCGGCAGCTTTAAGCGTCGGAATTAGCATATATCAGTTTACTTATTATTGTATTTTCCCCGTGAATGTGCTAAAAACAGATTAAACGGACGGGCTGACATCAGTCAGCATTCAGAGTCAGGAAGCAGTGCTTCAAGCCTGTTAGAATAAGGCCCGTAAGACAGGAGGAACTGGATATGGACTGGATCAAAGGCATACAGAAAGCTCTCGATTATACGGAGGCGCATCTTACTGAGGAAATCGATTACGACGCGGTGGCGAAGGAGGCCTATTCGTCTTCGTTTCACTTCCAAAGAGTGTTCAGTATCATGTGCGGTATTACCCTTGGCGACTATATCCGTATGAGACGGCTGTCACTGGCAGCGGATGAGCTCGTTCACAGCGGCGAGAAGGTAATCGACATTGCGCTCAAGTATGGGTATGAAACGCCGGAGAGCTTTACCCGCGCCTTTTCACGATTCCACGGCATTACGCCGACCGAAGCCAGAAACGGCGGCACGGTCAAATCCTTTTCCAGACTGTCTGTAAAACTCATTCTGACAGGAGGAAATGAAATGGAATATCGAATCGAAAAGCCTGGTGCAATCAAGCTTATCTGTAAAAGAGAAGCTGTTCACAAGCCCGAGACCGGAGCGGGAACGCCTGACATTACGGGGTTCTGGACAAAAAGCATACAGGACGGTACAATGCAGAAGATTTGCAGCTATATTCCCGAAAAGCCGAGGCTTGCCGGACTTCTTGGAATCTGTTTCTCGCTGGAAACGGAGGGCGATATGTTCCCGTATGGAATCGGCGCAGAATACAACGGCAAACCGATAGAGTCCGGGCTTGAGCTCATAGAGCTTCCGGACTACACCTATGCCGTGTTTCCGTTCAAGGGGAAGATGCCGGATGTCTTCATCGAGACATACAGGAAGATCGTGAGCGAGTTTTTCCCGAGCAGTGATCGATACGAGTACGCCGGAGGCGTAGAAATGGAAGTATATCCGTCAGACAGGACGGATGACCCGAACTATTACGGAGAGATCTGGATTGCCGTAAACGAGAAATAAGAAGCCTGTAATAAGCCGCAGCAAAAAGACCGCATGGCGTTGATATGCAACACTGTATATCAACGCCATGCGGCTTTTCCATGTTTTCGAGTCGGGGATGCGGACAAGATCCGGGCCTTAAAGTAAACCTGTTTCTAATACAATAGGGCAGATAGGACTTGGGTCCTCCCATTGCACCGCACATACCGGTCAGTTATACGACGCTGCATCAAAACCAAAAATTCAAGTACATCTTGCGATATAGTACTGCAAAGGGTCGACCCCAGTCCGGGTCGACCCTTTGTCTTCTGAGAGCACTTTCGGGCTCAACAGGAAGTTAATCCCATCGCCGGCGCTCCTGCGATACCATGCGGCATAACATATAATGTTTTCAGGCTCAAGGCATAATAAGGCTTCCGAGGGACCCGATGCTGCCAATATCGAGCGAAGCCAGCATATCCGGCACCATAAGGATGAAGTTATAGCCGCCCTCAATATATATAAGCACGATTATGGCTATGCCGATAATCGGGATGAAGGTATCAAACGCCTTATTTGCCGGTATGCGCGTATAGGAAAAAAGCAGCATGAGCGGAGCAAGAAGCAGCAGCGCAAGGGATTGCCCGATGCCAAGCGCGCTTAAATGCGCGGAGATGTGTGTGTATACCAGTGAATCCTCCGGGCTGAGCATTTGAATGATAAAACCTACAAAAAACATGCCGACAAGGTCAAGAATACCGATAATGGCAAGGATGCGTGCCGAATACTTTGAAAACTGAAAGGAATTCCGCCTCGTTTTAAGGAATTCAAGGTATTCCTCATGGGTTCGCCCCGTACTGAGGAAGCGGCGCTCACGCCTTTTGATGAAGAACGCAAGTATTACGAAAACTAAAAAGGTCATGGAGGGCTTCACCGTTAAAAACGGGAAAACAATGAAAGGCAGCCTGATAATTTTTTCAACGCTGAGGCATTTAAACACGATGCAGGCTATTTCATACAGGATAGGGAGCACGGCGAGAGCGCGGAAGATTTTCAGCTTTTCCCCTGTAAAAATGCTCTTCGGCCTGTAATTGATGAAAAACATCAGAAGAGCGCAGAGAAAGAGGTCTATAAACAGATTAAAGCTTAAATATCCGTCCTCCGTGTTGGTATAAAACAGATCATACAGATACGCCGAAGCGTTTTGTTCCTCATTCGTTATAAAGTCAGCAATTCCGATTGCATAGCGCTGGAAACCGAATACGGAAGCCGCGACGATCGCCAAAGAAAACGCGCCGTACATCAAAAGCTGCCTCTTATAGCCGTCCGCCGCATTAAGGATAAGAGCAAAGTTAGCTATGAGGAAGAACGGCAGCGCCATATTGGACAAAAGGTGCAGTACAGTAATTGGCATAAAGAGCTCTGCTGCCATAGATGGGTCGAATTTCCTCTCCAGTTCGAGAAGGACGACCACCTGCGACATGGCCAAGCAAAGCCAGCCCATGATCTTGAAGGAGCGATATGAAAGCGGCCCCAGATAACGGATATCATTCTCTGTGTCGTATTTTCGCATCAGCTTCGCTTCCCTGCGGGCTTTCCTCATTTCCTTTCTTGTCTCCATCATGTCTCATCCCTTACATTTTCTTCCGTTTTGAACGTGGCCACCGCTGCCTCATTCTCATCCTTATCCTCCTTAACCTCAGAGTAGAAGTTTACGATTATCGAGGTTATGAGTGAGACGACGATGATTCCGTATATACCGAGAATAACCGAAAGCAGCCGCCCTAATCCCGTAACGGAGGTAAAATCTCCGAAGCCGATGGTCGTTACGATGGCAAAGCAGTACCACATGGCGTCCGAAAAACTGTCTATCCCCGGCTCGAAGTCCGGCAGGACAATCGAAATCGACACGATAAGCAGCAGCATTCCGAAAAGTATTTCGATGGCAAAGGTTTTGCGAATAATGCGCTTCAGGATGGAGATTTTAATCTGCGAGAAGGCCACGGATATTATCTGAATCATCGGCAAAATGATCGAGAAGATGCTCACTATGCCGAAATCGAAGCGTATGGCGAAAAAAAGCGAAAAGAGCAGGATTGTCGCGATTATATTCAGTATTATGCTGCGAAGTGTGTGCTTTATGATAGCTGAGAATACACGGCTGAGCACGAGCATCAGCCAGAAAAGAAGCCCCGCGATGTTCAGGAGCTTTTCAGTGGGGCCTCCGATAATAAGCATAATGAAACAGGCAAAGTAGATATCCGCGTTTATCAGGTGGCGAATGCGTTCAGGCATCGGCCCCTTGAGCAATGCCCGTACAAGCAGCGCCTCATGAACCGTCCAGCACAGAAAAAGCATGGCCGGCAGGCAGCCGGAGGTCGAATAGTCCAGAATGTTTTTGAACAGCCTCAGGGCAATCATAAGTATAGCGACGGAAACGACGCTCCGGATTACTATCTTTACTGTTGCGGATTTTTTCGCAGTGTTATTATGTTCTCCATTAATCAACAGCGTTCACCTCGCTGAGTATAGCATATCAAAAAAAGTATAAAATGGCAAGATACGTAAGCATAAATGATTGACTATACTCCCGCTTGTGCTTATGGTTATGGCATTTAAAAAACGAGGTAGAAGGAATGGAGGTGCGTCGCCCAGCAGTAAATATATAACTGTGAGCGGCCTCACCGCAAAGGTCGGGGTATTCGGCTTCACTTAAACTCTGCTTCGGCCCCGCCCAGGAAACTGCGAAATCTACTTTAAAAAGCCGGCGGCATCAGCCGCTTTAAAGTTATATATCGGCTTCATAACCTCGATAACGTCTACCGATTCGGCCACTACATCAATTATGTCTCCCAGAGACTTATATGCCATAGGCGCCTCATCCAGCGTTCCTTCGCTTATAGACGTAGTATACACTCCTTCCATTGACTTGCGGTATTCATCCATAGACAGGCTCTTAATAGCCTGTGTTCTGGACATCACCCGTCCGGCACCGTGCGGTGCGGAATAATTCCATTCAGGATTGCCCTTCCCGACAGCGAGAACGCTTCCGTCTCTCATGTTTATCGGTATAAGCACCTTTTCACCCGCATGAGCTGCTATAGCGCCCTTTCTTAAGATCATCTCATCAGTATCTATATAGTTATGGATCGTATGGAACGAAGCTGTACCTATCAGACCCGTCCTGTCAAGAATGATCTCTGTCATCAGCTCCCTGTTCCTTCTGGCAAAGCGCTGGCAGATTTCAACATCGTGAAGATAATCGGCAAGCGCGTCCCCGCTCAGATAGCACAGATCTTCCGGCATATCTGCTTCAGCGTGCATTTTCTTCCGCTTAAGCTCTTCAAGCGCTGCCTGTATTTTTCCGGTTTCTCCTCGCTCCTTAAGAGATCTGATTATTTCTTCTCTCTCCCTATCGTAATCATTATAAATACCCTTATGCTGGTCGATAGCTCTTTCCTGATATATTTCAGCCACCTGCTTACCCAGGTTACGGCTTCCGCTGTGTATAACGAGATATTTGGTGCCATCCGCGGAGGCATCAACTTCTATAAAATGATTACCGCCGCCCAGCGTACCAAGGCTGCACTTAAGCCAGTTCAGCTTCTGAAGACCGTCATAACAGCGCAGCTCCGTAAGATCAAACGATTCCATTTCGGAATCCCATACCGTCATACCGGACTTAATAAAATGCGCCGCTTCATCCAGCCTTTCAAAATCGACATCTATTTTTCCAAGGTTTGTAGTATACATGCCGCAGCCTATATCCACTCCGACCACATTGGGAACCGCCTTGTCTTTGACCGTCATTGTAGTGCCTATCGTGCAGCCCTTGCCGGCATGAACGTCCGGCATAATGCGGATCCTGCTTCCGTCCGTGAACTCATAATCGCACATTCTTCTTATCTGTTCGGTTGCCTTCTCATCAATCACTCCGGCAAAGCAGATCGCCGTATTCCTTTTTCCTCTGATTTCCATCATAATCTCATCATCCTCACGCCGCGATCCTTTCGTATCTTTCCGAAGATATTACATCCATCATGAAATGATAAGGATCCAGGCTGTTATTCTGTATTCTTGAGAATATCTGAGGTGTGCATCCCGACACAAGGATCACGCCCTTCTCGTTCATCGCAACAGGCTGCTGTCTGTTGCGGCTGCATACATTCCAGAACACCAGCTCAGGCAAGCTGTATCCGGATTTTGCATATTCTCTCCTGGCATATTCAAAGTTTGAAAGCGAAGAATTGTCCGCACAACAGTCGAATTCCATATCAGATATGATATAGAGTCTCGCAGGCATATCCTTCTGCTTAAGTTTGTTCTTTTTAGCCGCCGATAAGATAAGATTAAATACAGCGGCTATATCAGTATTGCTGCATTCATTATATCCTAAACAATAGTGCATCTTCTCATATATATCTCTTCCCTTGATTTCAATAAGCTGAGGTCTTGTCGAGAAAGTGATAAAGTGTCCCTTGAAAGCCCCGGTATTATGCTCTGCAAAATAGATACCCAGGGACTCTGCCACCGCCGCGGGCAAAGGATTATAACCGCCGTACATGGAGCCGGAACCATCCACGACCGCCAAAGCGTTTTCGCTTCCGACATAATTCTCCAGTGCATTCCATGCAACGTCCATCGAACGTTTTTCATTTTCCGTGAAACCTTCTCTGCGCATTGCGCGATTGATGATCGGCGCGACAATATCATAAGGCGTAAGCGTCCCGGTATGCATCGCAGACGGATTCGCCGCTGCTCTCTCCAAAAATGCAGCATACCTCTCCCCGTCGTTTCTGTCAAACGCCTTTCTGTACTTAAAAAGAGCCTTTGACGTCTGCTTTTCATAGTCAAAAGAATAATCCTTTTCTCTCAGATTATTCTCTATGATTTTTATTTGAGCGCGCAGTGCAGAAAGCATCTTTCTGTATGCAGCATCCGAGCAGCCCAACCTTCTGGCAATTCTCTTTCCCGCAGCAACGGTCTCATTATTGCTTGCGTTTATTGAAGGAAGCCACTTTGCAAGAAGAGAAACCTCGCCGCCCTCTTCAAGAGCCTTTACGTCTTTATCCAACAGGTCCTTGAAGTATTCGACGACCATATCCTCACAAGGAGTATTCATCAGGACAAGAAGATCATCATATCTGCCGTACACAGCGACATTTATAATATTCTTCTTAACGGTCTCCTGCTCATTCTTTGCAAGATATTCCAAGATGGTCCTAAACACTCTTCTTTCACCAAGCCCGCCCCTGATATCTCTTGCATAGAAAAGAATCTTAGTCGCGATATCAGGGTTTTCGGCGTATGCCTTTACAAATCTTTCTATGATATCATCTTCGCTTGCATTTCTTAATGCCCCTATCGCGGCAAAAAGGTCAAGACAATCAGACATAGTCGTTTTGTATGTAACCGCACCGTTCTCAGTATAGGTTTTGTTTGCTTCTCTCTTAATAAATTCTAACATTTTCAGCTTCTCCTTACAAGCAACCGCATGATACATATGCATTCCGCTGCGGGTCCTTACCCCGCAGCGCCCCGGATCACGCTGCACACGAGCCGTCAACGATTTTTCAGTCTGTGCTGTATGCAGCCTTCTTAGTATCCGGCAATTACTAGATACCTTCCCCAGATAAGAGGATTCGAACCTCTCACACCTCCCTGTCCGAAACAGGGCGCTGACCACTCTCAGCCAATCCATATCGGAAACCATGCTGTTCGTATCTATACAATTGCCGCATTTTTACAAGACACATTTATCAGGTACAGGATTCGACCCTATATCTCTCGGCTTTTTAAGTCCGTCGCTAATCGCGATTTTTAAGATGATTGCTGTATGTGTCTTTCGTTACAAAGCACTCTCCCGATGAGGCTTTCTCGGCTGCCCTTCATCGGCATCGATCCATGAAAACGATCTTCTGCATTGCTGTACGTGCTTTTTATGGTTTTATAGTACAGCATCCAGGCGGATATGAAAAGAAGCAGATTTATTTATGATTGCGACCCCATTTTTTGTTGATTAATGCCGGATAATTGTGTATAATCGGTTTATACTACGACCCCAATCAGGAGATACATATGACTGAAAAGTACAAGATATATATACCGGAAGATATGAAATCCCGCCTTTTGAACGATGCAGAGCTTTTTGAATTCTTCAAAAAGGACGGCACCATAAATTTAAACGCCTTTCTAAAGGAACTACTCGTCAACTATTTTGAAGAGTACAGGGACAGAAAGGCAAAGTTCCTTGAGACTATCCTCACGGATCTCAGCGAGTTCCCGTCTGTTTCACATACGGATGCGGAAAATATAGCTGACAAAATAATCAACACCTATTTGAAAAGCGATAAATATCGCTCCGAACGAAGCACGGCTATCACACTCACGGTAAGCGGACGCTCCTTAGATGTCATGAAGGCTATTGAAAACAATCTTCTGTACAACATCTCTCTGTCGCAATATATCAACGACCTGTTCAGTTCATATCTTTCCATTGCGCGCAACGGTCGAGAGATGATTATTTTCAGGGATACTTTTGAAGAGTTAAATAAAGCGATCCGCAGCAATAAAATCATTACTTTTTCCACGACTTCTTCCAGCGGTTGGGTGTTCAGGATGAAGCCGTACATTATTGCCGCGTCCAAGGAGGAGCAATGCAATTATCTCCTGTGTGCGGATGTCAAGCACGGAATTCTTCATACGAACAGAGTATCCAGGATCACCGCATTATATACCACTTCCGAAAGCTTTATCCCCGATGAGGGCGATAGGCAGAAGTTGCTTGAAATAGCAAGAAGGAACCCGCAGTTTGCTTCCAAAAACATCGATGCGGTAGTTAAGCTTACTGCTCGCGGCATCCGCAAATTCCGAATGATTGTAAAGAACAGGCCCGATGTAGCGAAAAAGGAAGGAAATACTTATTACTTCAATTGGCCCAAAGCCGCACTTGAAGACTATTTTCGACGTTTTGGATATGACGCTCTTATCGTTTCTCCCCCGGAATGTCGTGAATCGATGAAAGCCTTCTACGGAAGGTCTTTAGATGTTTATACCAAAAAGCGTATAAAGGAATAGTACTGTCAATAAAGTCCCCGCAGTCACTCTGTGAACCGCGCCGCCAAGGTCTGCGGCGAGTCCGCCGGCATTACCGCCTTCAGCATCGGCTGCTGCAGTTTCTTCAAGCCGGCCAATCTTGCCCCCATCCTCGGCTTCGACCTCAACTGCAATGAGGCTGAGCACAGAGTACAGATCACCACAAAGCAAACCTGTTTCTAAAACAAAAAGAGATGGTGCAGCGAGTTTCATTTCGCTGCACCATCTCTTTTTCACCAAGCTTTTCAAGCGCACCGGATTATTATGCCCACGGATCGTCCTCTTTGGGGATACGGATGTCGCTCAGGCACTGCAGTTCATTCAAAAACCATTGTCCGGCAGACGGCTTCTTGCGCAGCTTTATCGGCCTCGGCGAGTCTGCGCCGCCGCTTTGGACATATACCGTCGCCCAATTCTCCGTTTCAAAGGAATAGGGATTGGAGCTGACCGTTATCTGATAGGGCTGTGCGGGAACATAGCCGTTTTCCGGCGTTGCTCCGGCGAAGAAGGAGAAGCTTTTATACCCTTTGCCGCGCAATCTGTCCCGCAGGAACTGCTTCTCCAGATTGGATAGAGGCTCCGGCCCTTTCAGATAGTTCAGCATTTCATGAACGGCGCTTTCGTCCTGTTCAAAGCGGCAAAGAGCAGCAACGGCCAGAGCCGCCGTTTTGTAGGGAGAGTCCAGCGTCGCCTCCGGCAGCGCCTTTAGCTCCGTCAGATCAGCCGGCAAGGCCGTAAAGGCAAAGCTTGCCGATTGGTTTTGTTCCTGCTTTTTCAGAGAATCAAACATTCCCATCAGGTTTTTCTCCTTTCGTATTATTCGCTGTATGCGTTTTGTTTTATTCCGGCACAGGCTCAGCGGTTATTTTGTTTTTTTGGGGCTTGCCTTTTGAGAAAGGCCCCTACTACTCGTCAGCCGCCAGGGTCTCCGCTTTGAGGCAATACCGCACAGCCCGTTTTCACATAGCTTACCGAACGGCGTCTCCTTCACGGCTCGCCGCTCTGCACAAGCCCCGCAGGGGATGTTAATCCACGCCTGCGGGGCTGAAATGCTTTATTTCGGGAAAACCGTAAGATCGAGCTGGGAAACTCCCGCGCTGTCGGAATCTTCGGTAAAGTACATAGATAACGTGCCTTCATAGTTAAGCTCGGGCACATCAACATGCCATTCGAGATAGTCTCCGGCGTCATAGATGGGATTGCCGAGCATCGCCTTAACTTCGCTTCTGGGAAGGCCGAAGGCGATGCCGAGGACGGAAACGCCCTGATCCTTAGGCTCGTCCGAGTATGTCGTCATAGTGATTTCCTCGGCTTCGGCATCCATGATGCTGATGGCGGAGCTGCCGCCGTTATAGTAAGCGGGGATCAATAAATAATCCTCGTTCTCGTCCAGATAAAGGCTTGCCGATAAGAAATCCCCGGGGTTCAGCTCGGTTCCGTCTCTGGCCTCGTCAGCGGGCACACCGGCGGCCTCCAGCTCCTTCAGCTTGTAGGGCATCGGGACGGATTTTCCGTTAATCATAACGGCAATGTCTGCCTTGCCGATAGTGAGAGTACCGTCCGTGGCAGGCGCAATGCCGCCCGAAGAGCTTTCCTGTTCAGGCTCAGAGGCTGCCGGTTCGCTGCTTTCAGCGGGTGCAGCAGCCGCGCCGTTGTTTTCGGCGGAGCCGGAAGCGGAATTTGCCGGTGCCGTGCCGCCTTCCGTATTGCCGCCGCAGGCCGTAAGGGCCAGCAGCATGAGCACGGCGAGGATCATTGCAATTATTTTTTTCATCGTTTTAACCTTCTTCCTTAAATCTCTTGTTATGTGCGAAAAACCATTTTCAATGTACAGGCTCTTTTTCTGAACGCTCCCATTTTCAATACTCCTTTCCTGTCACAAAAACGAGAGTCGGTTTTTAAAAGAGCTCATACTTTTATTAGTTTTGATTATACATGTTTTTCAGCGTTTTGCCCCCGCCGATTGGGTAGTCCAAGGCGTTTTTTCAAAATAAAATCGCCCGTGTTTTCAACGGGCGACAAGAGTTGTTATGCATATTATTTTATGGCAATGCCGAGACTCCGTGCCACGGCGGCAAGCTCTGTGCGGGTATGCATCCCGGTCTTTTCCAGCATATTCTGCACATGATATTTTACCGTGCTCGCTCCGATGCCGAGCCGTTCCCCGATTTCGGCATTGCTGTCGCCGGAGATAAGCTCCCGCAGGATCTCCAGTTCCCGTTCTGTGAAATCGTGATTGCTGGCATAGCCAATCTGCACCGTGGGTGTCTGGTCGGGATAGATATGCTCTCCCGCCATGGTG
>JAEEUX010000218.1 GCA_016290695.1 Oscillospiraceae bacterium | reverse complement strand
CCCACGGGCGACAAGGTGAATAAGCGTTACTCTCTCCCGAAAACAGGCGCGGTCATTGAGCGTTCCGGCAAAGCAGTCGAGCTCTCGGAGCTCTATACTGGCGACTATGTCGTTCTCACAGTCAAAGACGGCTACGCAACGGAAATCATCGCCTCCGATGATAAGCTCGAGATTTCCGGTAGCCTCAACTCTCTCGTTTTCGGAACGACTGTCGAGCTTCGTCTGACGGATGCCGAGGGAAAAATGTATTACCTTGGCTTCGACATAGCCGCCCTCCCGAAAATATATGTCGCAAACCACGAAATAACCATAGACCAGCTTACAACGGGGACTAAGCTCACTGCCTATTATGAATCCGGCAGCTTCACGAAGCTCGTCGCCGAGGGAACGGAAAACACGCTCACCGGCGTTTTGAATTCCACCACCGAAACCCTCGACGGAACAACCTGGGAGCTTAAAATCGGAACCTCCCTCGTTAAGCTCAGACTTGACGCCAACGTATCCGTTTATAAGGGCAAGAACTCCATCCGCCTTTCCGATATAAAGCTTGGCGACACCGTTACCGTCACGGTTTATAATGACCGCATTTCCTCCATAACGCTCGACAGCACGAAGCCTACCACCACGACGAAGCTCACGGGCGAAGTCCTCAAGGTGGACACCTCTGAGCGCCAGATAACACTTCTTGTAAACGATAAGCTCTATTATGTAGACGTTCCAGGCGGAACGATAATCTGCAATTCCGCAAATGGCAAGGAAATCGGACTCAGCCTCGTTTCGCAAAACTCCATCGTCCTTTTATACGGCAGTTACACGGGTTCGACCACTTTCGCCGCAACGCTCGTTATCGTCGAAGCTCTCGCTTCGTGACATTATAATAATCAGGTGATTTTATGGAATTAAAACAACGGTCCGAAATGGATAAAAAATACCTTTGGGACCTCTCTCATATCTTCAAGACCAAATCCGATTGGGAAGCCGCTCTCAAAGAAGCGGAGGCCGCGATTAAGACCATTTCCTCCGTCGCGGGAACTCTCGGTCAGTCCAAGGAAAGCTTCAAGGCAGGGTTTGACGCCGTAATAGCCGCGATGCAGAAGGTAGAGCTCGTCTATCTCTATGCGATGCTGCAAAAGGCCGGAGACAACGGCAGTGACGAATATCAGGATATGGACGGGCGCGCAACGAACCTTTACGTCGCCTTTGGCGCGGAGACCGCGTTCATAGACCCGGAGATTCTCGCCATCCCGCCCGAAAAGCTCGCCGAATTCGTCGAGTACGCTCCCGTGTACCGCCATGCGGTAGACGCAATAACCCGCGCGCGCGAGCACACTCTTGACGCCGAGCGCGAAAAAATGCTCGCACTTCTCGGCGACGCCGCGCAGACGCCGAACAACTGTTTCGATATGCTTGAAAGCGTCGATATTTCTTTCCCGAACGTCCACGATGAAAACGGCGAGGAAAAGCCGCTCACTCACGCCACTTTCGCCCGATACAGAGAAAGCGAGAATCAGGAAGTACGCCGCGAAGCCTTTGAGGTTTATTTCGGCGAATTCAAACGATATATTAACACCTTCGCCGCTATGTATTCCGGCAATGTTAAGTTTGACAGTTATTTTGCCGATGTAAGAGGTTTCAGCTCTGCTTGCGAAGCTGCGCTTTTTGGCAGTGCCGTCCCGGTAAGCGTCTATGACAGTCTTGTCAGCGCCGTTCATTCCGCGCTTCCATCCATGCGCCGCTATCTTGAGCTGCGCAAGAAGGCGCTTGGTCTCAGTGAGCTCAATCTATATGATTTATATTGTCCGATGGTCGAAAGCGTCGATTTGAAAATTTCTTATGAAGATGCCTGCCAACTCGTTAAAAAAGCACTTGCCCCCCTCGGTGAGAATTACGCCAAGCTCCTTGACAGAGCGTTCGGAGAGCATTGGATAGACGTATACGAAAACAAGGGTAAGACAACGGGGGCCTTCTCCTGCGGAGTTTACGGCGTTCATCCCTACGTACTCCTTAATTTCACCGGTACTCTGGATGACGCGTTTACCATTGCTCACGAACTTGGTCACGCGATGCACTCCTATTTTTCCGACGAAGCGAACGAGTACGTTAACAGCGACTATAAAATCCTCGTCGCCGAAGTCGCGTCCACGGTCAACGAGGTACTGCTTACTAAATACCTTCTCTCCACGGAAACGGATAAACGCCGCCGCGCTTATATTCTTAATCATTTTCTTGAAGGCTTCCGCACCACAGTTTTCCGCCAGACCCTTTTTGCGGAATTTGAACGCAAGGCGCACGAAATGTATAAAAGCGGCGTAACTCTCACACCGCAGGCGCTTTCTAACGTATATCACGAGCTCAATTCCCTTTATTATGAAGGCGCGATAAATAACGAAATCATGGACATAGAATGGGCGCGCATCCCCCATTTCTATAATGCGTTCTACGTTTATCAGTACGCGACGGGCTTTTCCAGCGCAGTCGCCATAGCAGACAGTATCCTTAATTCCAACGGCGCGGAGAATTATCTCCGGTTCCTCACCACGGGCGGCAGCGATTATCCTCTGAATGAGCTCAGAATTACCGGCGTCGACCTTACTAAGCCCGACACCGTTGAAAGAGCGATGAAGGTTTTTGCCGAAACCATCGACGAAATGGAAAAGGCCCTATAATTTCATTTATGCCTCCGGCGCTGTTTTGCCATAATAAGACAGCGCCGAGCTGCTATTTTTAACCGTTCTTTACTCTTTCTGTTTCTTTTTGTGGGATTTGAGCATCTTTTCCCGTAAAAAATGAAATTTTTCGCGAAAAAGTATAACGAATTTCCCCTAAACTTACGATAAATTATTATAGGTGTATTGCCTGTTTATCTCTGTTTTCCATATATTGCACATTCATTTAGCGTTTTGCCGCATGGAGGATACTTATGAAAAGGTTTAAAGCTTTATCTGTCATTGTTTTCACGGTATTATTCGTCTTCAGCTTCGCGCTCTCGGCAGCAGCACAGCGTGATGATTTTAGCTCCAGCGCGCTTACCGAAGGAGCCGGCAACTATAATTGGGTAGGTTATTGTGACTGTGGCTCATTAAGCGACCGCACCTCTAACTCTTATATTATTTATAAATATAAGCCTCAACCTACGGCGGGCTTCACTTTCCCGAGCGAAAACATAACCTGCTCTACTAATTCCACGCAGGTCACGTTGAGTTCTCAGTTCCCCACTGAACCGCTCAAAACCGCGCTTGAGAAGAACAGTATAAGCATAACGCTTTATGATGATTTCTTTGCCGTTGATTTGTCCACCATTCTTGTCGTCAAAGGTTCTGACGTTAAGGTCAACATTAACGCACATGACTTCGGCTCCACCTCCAGCGCCGTTCAGGTTGCGGCAGGCGCAAAGCTCACTGTTTCCGACTCTTCCGGCACAGGCAATGCTTTTATCTACGGACAGGACGCAAGCAGTGAACTCGTTGTTGAAAGCGGCAACATTACTGTTTCCGGCAAATTCAAAAGCATCACAGTGAAGGGCGGCTCAGTATACGGAAGCCGTCTCGAATCCACAATCCATCCTCAGATTACTGTTACCGGCGGCAGTATAAGACTGGAAGGCGTCAACACGGGTAACTCCGCCCTCTCCGGCTCTGATTATGCTCTGAAGGTTACCGGCGGTACAGCTGACCTTACCGATTTCAGCCTTTCCGCCACAGCGGGTCCCGCGCTTATAGTTAGCGGCGGCAATACGGTTTTCTCTTACACTAACCCCAATGGAACAATCAGCAGTACGAACGCCGGCTCTCCTGCTATAAAAATCAGCGGCGGCAAGGTAAGTCTTAACGAAATCAATGTAGATGATAGAAATGTTTCAATTTCTTCCGTATCCGATACCTGCATTGAAAATACCGGCGGTGAGCTCAATTACGCCAAGGCAAACATCACTTTCACTCTCAGCGCTGACAACGCTAAATGCTACGGCATAAAATCCTCAGGCGCAGCAGCAATAAACAAGATAATCGACGGCAAAATCTCTATTACCAATCGAGGCGCTAATTCAAACGCTTACGGTGTTTATCTTGAAAACGCCGCTCAGCTTAATTTGACCGGCGGCAGCATTATAATGAACGCCAACAACACTGTGAGTTACACAGCTAACGCCAGCATCGTCGGCATCGGAAACGTAAGCGGTATTATAAAACTCGACGGCGGTTCCGTAACTGCTGATACCGCGGGAGCTTCAGTTGTAGCTCATGCGGTAAAAAATAGCTCAGCTAACGCGGCAAACGAGCTTAGCAATGGC
>JAEEUX010000217.1 GCA_016290695.1 Oscillospiraceae bacterium | reverse complement strand
GTTTCCGCGACGAGGTTTACGCAAGCAGAGCTGACGCCCTCGAGCTTATTCATCGCGTTTTCGGAGTTGGCCGAGCATGAAGCGCAGCGCATCCCGCGAATGTAAAATTTTCCTTCTGCCATAATTGCCTCCTTTGTTCTTATATGGCGGCGTCCCTTGACCTGAGCAGCCGCAGCGCCTTCTGCGGAAGAGTGGCGGCATCCGGCGGGAAGCCCGTTTCTTTTGATATCTGCGTGCAGTAATTCGTGAGGGAACGTATGTCGCCGTAGCTCAGCGTGAACGATGCCTGAAAGAACTTTTCGGTTTTTTCCTCCACGCGAAGCTCCGCCTGGTCGAGCGCGAAGTCTATCCGCGTGTATTCCGGCAGATAAAGTGTCGTTCGATGGCGGCTTCTGTGGGAATAATAGCGCTCCCCAAGCTCGCCTGTGAAGGCAAGCGAGGAAAACTCCTCCGGTGCCCCGCAGATAGAAAGCTCCTGCGCGATGGTTTCCGGCGAAGAGAAAATGGCGAGCCACGCGCCGCCTCTGTACAGCCCAGGAACGCTGTTTGAGCTGATTTTGCCATGACGCAGAGTTACGGCGTTAGATTCGTTATTCTTGCATACTCTCAGCATATAGTCGTTTTGCGTGAGCGTCCAGTCAGATGTGTCGTAATACGCAAAATCAGACTCGTAAACCATGAAATCATTTTTCATGTAACGAGTAATAATGTCCGCCTGCATGAGATTTGTAAGGAAAATTTTGCCCGGAAAGGTAATAATCATTTTAACCTCGGAAGCCATTGCCGCACCTCACTTCAGTATAGTCACGCGCTTTTACAGCACCTTTTCGTAAAATAAAAAATCTGTCCAGCCGGTGTTCTCGGCATACAGGAACTGCTTCCCTCTATATAAAAACCCCGCTTTTTCATACATTTTCTGAGCGGGAAGATTAGAAGCAAGCGCATCGAGCCGGAGAACTTTTTTGCCGCAGCTCCGTGCAAGCCCGGCAGCCGCTTCGATTATTTTTCCGCCAATTGCCCTGCCCTGATACTCAGGGCATACGGCGAGCATGTGGAGCGTTAAGACTTCATTCCCGGAAACGGGCAAAACCCAGGAAACAGCCTCGTAATCCTTGCCTTGGCCCATCACGAGCGCGACCATTCCGGCGACGGTTTCGCAGTCATAAAACAGATACATTTCGCCATTTTCGATATAGGACTTTATCATTTCGTCCGTGGGGTGTTGCCCATAGACCCAGCGGGCGTGTTTTTCCAGTTCGGGTGTATTATTTATTACGTCAATATATTTGTTTTTAACAGATTCAAAGTCTTTTGTGAGAACAAGCTGCATTGATTCGCCCTCCGCAGGGAATGTGTAAATGCGATTTATAGGATGCTATATAATTGTAATCTAAAATCCTGTAATTGGCAACATATAAAAGCTACAATTCACAGAGAGTTCATCAATAAAAAAACGGCGGTTACGGACTGTTATAAAGCCGGAGCGTGCGGCATATAATTATTATCCTTTTTCGTCGCCATGGAACGACTGATTTTGCCTGAAATTACCAGTATATTATTTCTCAGCAATGCCTGAGCTTTTCGGGGGGAGGTTATTTCTATGGTTGGAAAAAGTCTGAAGGGGGAAGCTGGACGGGGCGCTGAAAAGCTGAAAAACGCGGTGTATTCAGTAACTGAGCTGCCCGCAGTATTGGCGCTTATTGAAGGCGCGGTGAAATTTTTCGCAGGCTGGCTGCTTGCTGGGGCGGTGATGTTTGAGAGCTATGCGCCGTTTTGTCTTGGCTTCATGGGCGCTATGGGGAGCGGGAGCGGGGGACTTTGCGCGCTCTTCGGCGTTGTAACCGGGGCATTTTTGCAGGGAGAGGCGCTGTGGGCGATAAAATACTGCGCCGCCGCGCTGCTCATTTTCGCCGCGGCCTGCGTGTTTTCCAATTCTCTGCTTATGAAAAAGGCGTGGTTCATGCCAGCGGTATCTTCGTTTATGGCGGCGTGCATAGGCGCGGTTTACGTCGCGGACTCAGGCTGGGAGCCTATGTCGGCGGCGCTGTTTGGCGCGGAGACTGCTGCAGTGGGGTTGAGCGCTTATCTGTTTTCGGCTGCGATAAGTCCCGGCGTCGGACGGAAAGAGGAGAAGCGATGCCGTGCGGGACGGCTTCTTGCTCTGTGCGCTCTTATTCTGTCCTTTTGCCCGGTGAAGATATTCGGCATTATCAGCGTCGGGAGAAGCGCGGCGGGCCTTTGTGTTATGGCGGCCGCGTGGCGGTGCGGCTGCATGACGGGCGGGACTGTCGGTCTAATCCTCGGTGCGTCGGCGGATGCTGCTTGCGGGACGGCGTATTTCGGCATGGTATTCGGCGTCGGCGGGATGTGCATGGGTGTCTTTGCGCGTGAGGCAAAGCTTGCCGCGACGGCGTTTTACATAATTATATGCGCTGCTGCTGCCGTATGGACGGGGAACCGCAGCTTGCTCGCCGTCGCGTATGAAACCTTTCTCGCCTCCGCAGCGTTCATGGCTCTGCCGGAAAAGACGCTTTCGGGCGCTGTCAGAGCAATAGCGGGGGAGACATGCGCGGAGAGCTCCGCCTTGGACGGTGCGAGACTATACGCCGCGGAAAAGGCTGAGAGCGCCGCCGAAGCTTTCACAGCGATATATACGCAGCTCAGCGGCGACGAAAACGAGCAGTACGCAAGCGCACAGAATATCGCTGCCGTTTTTGATAACGCCGCGGACAAGCATTGCGCCCGCTGCCGGGGCAGGGGACGCTGCTACGGCATAGAATATGAGGTGACGCGTTCGGCCCAGAATGAAGCCTCCGCAAGACTCATTGAGTCCGGCGAACTGCGCCCGGATGATTTTCCGGAGCATTTCAGGACGAAATGCCTCGATATAAAGGGCTTCTCTGCAGCAGTCCGTGATGAATACCGACGCTTTTCGTCGCGCCGGGAGAGACTTGAACTCAAAGCGCGCGGCTACGATATGCTCATAGACGGCTTCCGCGACATGGCAGGTGTGTTCTCGCAGTTTAAGGCCATGATAGAGCTTCAGAAGGCGCATGAGGCGGAGATAGAGGAACGCGTTTCGCTTTATCTTTCCGGCAAGGGCTATGAGCTTGCCTGCTCTGCCTTCCGCGATACTTCGGGCAGAGCCCATATCGAATTGGGCGGTAAAGACTGCGCTAAGCTCAAGAGGCTGCAAAACTACGTCGAAAAGCTCTCCGCCGCCGCAGGAATTGATCTCTGTGAAATGGAAAGCGGCGACGAGGCGCGCCTGTGTTATCTTGAGGCTGAGCCCTACGGCGTAAAGATAGGCGTCGCGAGCATGAGACGCGACGGTGAGGAGGAGAACGGGGACCGTGGAGCGTATTTTAAAACGGACTCGGGCCTGATGTATGTTATCTTGTCCGACGGTATGGGCAGCGGCTGCGCGGCAGCGGCGGACAGTGGGCGCGTGATAACCATGCTGGAAAAGCTTCTGCATGCCGGACTAGAGGCGGAAACGGCGCTAAGGCTCATAGATGGCGCAATGCGCCTGAGAAACGCTAAAATGCTTTCTACGGCGTCGATTGACCTTCTTTGTGTAAATCTTTTCAGCGGCGACGCGGATATCTATAAGCTCGGCGCGGCGCCCACATTCCTGAAATCACACAGAGGAGTCGAACGCTTTGCGGGAAGAAGTCTTTCCGCCGGGCTTTCGGCGGAGCAGAGCGCGGGAGCGGACCACATGAGGACGCATCTTGAGGACGGTTCCGTGGCGCTCATGGTGAGCGACGGGGTTACGGGCGGGGAGGACGGCGACTGGATAAGCGCGGCGCTTGCCTCTGCCGCCGACGCCGACAGAGACTTTGCCCGGGAAATAATAGAGTCTGCGGCCAAGAAATACGGATATGCCGATGACATGACGGTTATCTGCGTGAAGGTATCAAAACGCGGCGGGAGGAAGAAATAAGGAAGGACGGAGATTACAAATAGAGCCTGAATAACAGTAACGCTAACTATACTTGAAAATGTTCATAGATTAAGATATAATATTTTTGTATCTTGGCTTTTTAATAGAGTGTTATGAACTCATATGTTTCAAGTGTTGGTGGACTGAAATGAGAAAAAGAAAAGAAGTAATATATATTATAGTCTATTCCGTTTTATGCGCTTGTTTGTACTATCTGATGTCATATATTTCATACTATACTATGGAGGGCGATAAAACAGATATTCTCATTAGTCTGGCGTTTGGATTTATACCGATTGGATTGTTTATTATTTCGTTTATATATGGATTGTTCTCAGACAAGATTTTAGCGGCTGTTATTGCAGCATTTATAGTAAGCGTTCC
>JAEEUX010000216.1 GCA_016290695.1 Oscillospiraceae bacterium | reverse complement strand
GGTCGAGGCGGACAAGCTCGGGGAGAGCATGTCCGGCAAAAAAAGCGAGGTAATCAGCGGCATTGAGTTCGTTTCCGGCGAAATCGGCGGGATAGAGGTCGTGGCGGCTGTCTCAGGCGTGGGCAAGGTGTTCGCCGCTCTTTGCGCGCAGACGATGATACTGAAATACGGTGTGGAGATGATGGTGAACATCGGCGTCGCAGGGACGCTTACGAAGGGTCTCGGCGTACTTGACGTCGCAATAGCGGACAGCGTTCTGCAGCATGATATGGATACTTCCGCAGTGGGCGATCCCGTCGGGATGATTTCCGGGATAAACATCATCAACATTCCTGCGGACGCGGCAATGTCCGCTCTGCTCAAAAAATGCGTGGAGAAGCAGGGGCGCCGCTGCATACTCGGTCCCATAGCCTCCGGCGACCGCTTTATAATCGGCGACGAAGCGAAAAGAACCATCACTGACCGGTTCGATGCCGTCGCCTGCGAAATGGAGGGCGCTGCGATAGGGCAGACCTGCTATGTGAATAAAGTCCCATTCGCCGTTTTAAGAACCATATCCGACGGTGACGGCGGCGGAATGGAGTATGAGCAGTTCAAGCCTCTTGCCGCGGATATAAGCATTTCCGCCGTTCTTGATTTTCTTAAATCACCTGAGCTCCAATCCGTAAAAACGAAATAATCAAAACGCAAAAACCGTTCTGCTGCAAACGCGGCAGAACGGTTTCATTTTCTATTTTTTTTCGTCTTCGTTAAAATAAAACTGGACTGTCTGGCGGGGGAGGGGCTGTTCCTTTTCTTTCTTTGCCTTGCCGCTCTTTTCGGGCTTATCGATCCTGGCTTTCTTTCGCAGAACGAAGAACAGAATCACCAGCACTATAAGCACGGCGAGCGCTATTACCGGGATCATAAAGGTGTTTTTGATATCCTGGCTTATCAGTTCCTCAGGCTCGCTAAAGGTATCGCCAGGGAAAAGCTCGTAGGAAAACGGGCTGAGCGGGTTGCGCTGGACAGAAGAGTCGGTTATGCCGCTGCCTATTTCAAGCGTCCAGCCGCCGGATGCGATATCCTCAGAACTGAGCGAAAGCTCTGAGCCGTTAATTACGGCGGAGCTGAATGTGCCCTTCGCACCGGAGGGCGAAACGAGCGAATAGACAGAAGTATCGTCAGCGCCGAGCACATTTTCGCTGAAGCTGACTCTTATCGTGCCCGAGGCCCTGTCGGCGTCTATAGAGAGTATGTAGGGAATGGTATTGTCCGGGATGGATTTTTTCGGCCTTATTGCGGTTTCCGCTTCTCCGGCTTCGCCAAAGCTGATTTTCAGGCGGTGAAGTTCGCCGTCAGCTTCGTTCGTGGGGGCTGAAAGCGTGAGCATCCAGGTGTCGGCAAGGCACTCTGTCAGCTTATCCATCGCGCTTGACGCAGAGTCCGGAGCAAAGGTATAGAGAACGCCGCCGGTCAGCTCGACGAAAGCAGAAAAATCGTCCAAAGCCTCCTGCCCGGCAAAATCGACGCCGAGGGCATAGACGGAAACGCCGCTGAGCCTCAAAACTTCTTCAAGCTCAGATTTTGTGAGCGAACTGCCGTTATCAATACCGTCGGAGACGACCACTGCGAGCTTACGCATGCCGTCTTTCTTATCAGCCGTCTCAACAAGCGTTTTCACAGCGTCGTAAAAATGTGTCTCCATATCGGTGCAAACGAGAGAATCTATGGTGGAGCGGACGGTTTCGGGGTCGTCATTTCCGGTGAAGAGGACGTTCACCGCCTCGCCGAAGGTGATGAACGCGAGCTGATCCTCCGGGCGAAGCCCGTCGTAAATCCTTAGGATGGCTTCCTTCGCCGCGTTAAGATACGGCTCTGATACCGAAGCGGAAATATCCAGCATAAAAACATAATAAATGCCTTGCGATGACTTTCCAAGGCCTTCCACCGTGAGGGGAACTCCGTCGAGAGTTGCGGAGACATCCTTCGCCGTAAGTCCTGCAAGCTCACCGGCTTCGTCGTGAACATAGGCTGTAATCTCCGGCATTACAGGCTGCGCCTGCTCGATATAAACGGCTCCTGCGGAGCCAATAAGGAAAACTGAGGCGAGAATCAAGCTGAAAACAGGCAAAAGAAGCTTTTTCATAGATGTGTTTGCTCCTTCTTATTATAATGAATAAATTGGGTGCGCATAACATTTTCTTTAATATAACATAACAAGATATAAATGACAATACACTACAGAGCCAAATCAGGACATTATTGTATGTAATAACACATGAAGCACAACTCCAAGAGTATTATTTTGTCATATATTACAAACAACAAAATGTGAACAAATTATTGACAAATCCAAATTACACATTTATTATATATCTATTCATTTAGTGCTTTTTTTAGCTAAACTTTCTTTTTCTTACCGGAAACAAGCCGGTATTTCTTTTTTACGGCGTTTCGATATATAAAACCCGCTTATTTCTGAATTCAAATATTTGCATAGTTTATTGTATTATGCTGAGTATGTTCTATAATTATTCATCAAATCATTCTCAGGAGGCTCGGTATGGCGTCAAGGGAGAAGCTCAGGCTCGGAACTTTGCTCGTACAGAAAAATATAATCTCTGAGGCGCAGCTCGAAGAAGCTCTCACGCGTCAGAGAAAACAGAATAAGCACCTTGGCGACTGTCTCGTCGAGATGGGCCTTGTCACGGAGGAAAACATCGTCGACGTATTGGTGGACCAGCTCGGAATCCCGAAGATAGAGCTCAACGGAATACGCATCGACCAAAACGTCATTTCCCTCGTGAGCGGCTCGATCCTCAGAAAACACTCCGTCCTCCCAATAGCCTTTGACGAGGACCATTCAAATACACTCATCCTCGCGATGTCCGACCCGATGGACATGGTCGCGCAGGATGATATTGCCATTATTACTAACTGCTCCATCGAGCCGCGTATCGCCACGCTCAGCGGCATTAACGGCGTTCTGGACCGTTATTTCGGCAACGACGAGGCCATGTCCGCCGCAGAACGCTATTCCAAAGAGCGTGAAATTCAGCTCCAGCAGACTGCCGCCGCCGAAAAGGAGCAGCAGGAGCTTGATAACGCGCCCATAGTCCTGCTTGTCCGCAACATCATCGAACAGGCTGTCCGCCAGCGCGCGAGCGACATTCACCTCGACGCCCTGGAGAAGCAGATCCGCGTGCGTTACCGCATAGACGGCGCGCTGAGCGAAAAAATGCTATACGACATCAGCCTCCTTCCCGCGATCTCCACGCGTATAAAAATCATGGGCGGCATGGACATTTCCGAAAAGCGCAAACCGCAGGACGGCCGAATCACCATCACGGTTGACCGCATGGAATACGATATCCGCGTTTCCATCCTCCCGTCCTCCTACGGCGAAAAAATCGTCATGCGTCTTGCCAACAATGCCGCCTTCACCCGCAGCATCGGCGACCTCGGCATGGACGAGGCCGAGATGGCGACCTTCCGCCACATTATCTCCAACCCCAACGGCATCCTTCTTGTCACCGGGCCCACCGGCTCCGGAAAATCGACGACTCTTTATACAGCGCTGTCCGAGCTCAATAAGGAAAGCGTTAACATTATTACGGTTGAGGACCCTGTCGAGGCCAATATCGCGGGCATAAACCAGGTTCAGGTAAACCCCAAGGCGGAGCTCACCTTCGCCAGCGCCCTGCGCTCCATCCTCCGTCAGGACCCTGACATTATCATGATAGGCGAGATCCGCGATATAGAGACGGCCTCCATCGCGGTACAGGCCTCCATCACGGGCCACCTAGTCGTAAGCACGCTCCATACCAACAGCGCCGCCGCTGCATTCACACGCCTGCTCGATATGGGCGTCGAATCCTTCCTGCTTGCCGATTCCGTCGTCGGCGTTATCGCGCAGAGACTTGTCCGCAAGCTTTGCCCGCATTGCCGCCGTCCCCGCGCGGCGACTCCCGAAGAGAAGCAATATCTCGGCTGCCCGGAGGATAAGGATGTCACTGTCTATACCCCCGGCAAATGCCACCTTTGCAACGACGGCGGCTTCTTCGGGCGCATAGGCGTATACGAAATGATTGAAATGACGCCCTCGCTCCGCCAGATAATCACCAACCGCGGGACGACGGAGGAAATAAAAGACGTCGCAATCAGCGCCGGAACGAGGACGCTCAGAAAGAGCGCCGCGCGCT
This sequence comes from Oscillospiraceae bacterium, assembly GCA_016290695.1. Classification (GTDB taxonomy): domain Bacteria; phylum Bacillota; class Clostridia; order Oscillospirales; family Oscillospiraceae; genus RGIG6375. The sequence continues at coordinate 147 of JAEEUX010000216.1, read as the reverse complement.
ATGTTCTCAATGGCGTAACGACGATTGAGGAAATGCTCAAGGTCTCGTTTGAAGAGTAAACGCCGCTCAGCGCCCGCGGGCGCAGTATTCGGAGGTCACATATATGTCTGTTTTCGAGGAAATCTTAAAAGAAGCGATAGATAAAGG